>JAQVGZ010000159.1 GCA_028696455.1 Desulfotomaculaceae bacterium
CTTAAAGACGGCGGGATTATTAAGGCCGGGTATAACCCGGAGGTAGACCGGCTGCGCACTGCCGGCAGGGACGGCAAAGTCATGCTGGCAGCCTTAGAAGAGCGGGAGCGGGTACGTACCGGTATAAAATCACTGAAAGTCGGGTTCAATAAAGTATTTGGCTATTATATAGAGGTCACGAGGTCCAATTTGCATTTGGCGCCGGAGGACTATCAGCGAAGGCAAACTCTGGCAAACTCCGAAAGGTATATTACCCCGGAGCTAAAGGAGTATGAAGATATGGTCCTTGGCGCCGGGGAGCGCCTGGTCCATCTGGAGTACCAGCTTTTTCAGGAGATCCGGGAAAAAGTGTCGGAGCGGATCGGCCGTATTCAAGGCACGGCAGCAGCTGTTGCCCGGGCTGATGCCCTGGTCTCGCTTGCTGAGGCTGCGGTAAGAGGGAGATATACCAGGCCGGAGATCAACTCTGAAGGTGTAATCAACATCCGGGACGGGCGCCACCCGGTGCTGGAAAATGTTCTTGGCGCCGCGCAGTTTGTCCCAAACGACACCGTTATGGATGACCTGGAAAACCGTCTATTTCTGATTACCGGACCGAATATGGCGGGAAAAAGCACCTATATGCGCCAGGTGGCCTTGATCGTGTTAATGGCTCAGACCGGTAGTTTTGTTCCCGCGGCTTATACCCGGACCTGCTTGGTTGACCGCATTTTCACCCGGGTGGGGGCCGCGGACGACCTATCCGGCGGGCAAAGCACTTTTATGGTGGAAATGAATGAATGCCGGGCCATCGTAGCGGGCGCCACCGGCAAAAGCCTCATCCTTATGGACGAGGTGGGGCGCGGTACCAGCACCTATGACGGGATCAGCATAGCCCGGGCGCTGGTCGAGTACATCCACCTGCGCATTGGGGCAAAGACCCTGTTTTCGACCCACTACCACGAACTGACCGATCTGGAGCGCCTGCCGGGTATCGTTAATTATAATGTTGCCGTAGAAGAGAATGGCAGGGATATTATTTTTTTGCGCAAGGTAATTCCGGGAAAAGCCGACCGCAGTTACGGAATTCATGTGGCCAGGCTGGCCGGTTTGCCTGAGGAGATCCTGATACGTTCTTATGATATACTAAAAAGCTTGGAGCCGGCGCAGGAGTCAGCCAGGCAATTGGCCGCAGCTGCAGAGCAGACAGGGGGAAGCAGCGCAGACATGGTTGACCAAGCGGTTCAGGAAAGCGCCAGTGCCCCCCCTGCTTGTGTATCTAACAGCCTAGACCTTATGGACCACCCGGTGCTAAAGGAACTGCGCGCCCTGGACATCCAGCGCATGACGCCGCTGGAGGCGATAAATAAACTAGATCAACTGCAGAAAAGTCTGGGTTAAAAATTAACGATTCTAAGCAGTTCCGTTGATAGTGAAAAGCGAAAACCTTGCTTTTCGAAACAAAACAGACAAGGGGGGAGACCTATGTATGTTGGTGTAGATGTAGGTGGGACTTTTACCGATGCGGTGCTCCTTGACCATGACGTGGTCCGCGCCAGTGCCAAGGTACCGACAAAGACAGACTTGCTGGAATCCATCCTGGAAGCGCTGGATCTTATTTTAAAAGATGTAGACACGAAAGACTTAAAGAGAATCGTCTTCAGCACCACTACTATCACCAACTTGATCGCCGGGAAGAAGTACGACAAGGTGGCATTGTTATTAATGCCAGGGCCTGGCATGAGTAACCAGAGCTATGACTTTAAGACAAAATCCATCATCCTGTCCGGGGCGATAGATTACCGGGGCCGGGAAACCGTTTCCCTGGATGAAAAGGAAATAGAGGCTGCGCTTTCTGCTCTGGCTGCGGAGGGCTTTAATAACGTAGGTGTGGTCGGCAAGTTTTCCCCCCGCAACAGTTCGCACGAAAAGCGGGTAGCGGCAATAATCCAGGAAAAATACCCCGGCTGGCAGGTGGAGCTGGGCTGTCATGCCGGTCCACAACTGAACTTTCCCAGGCGGGTGGTGTCTACTTATTTGACCTGCGCCACCAGGAGGCCGTACAGCGATTTTGTGCAATCCGTGCGGCAGGCGCTGGAAAAAAGAGAAATAACCGCCGATGTTAATATCTTAAAGGCAGACGGTGGGACTTTCACCCTGGCTCATTCCATGGAACAGCCGGTAGAAACTATCTTTTCCGGTCCGGCAGCAAGTACCCTGGGTGTACAGGCGCTAACCCCGCCGGATGTCACGGCAGTGGTGGTGGACATCGGCGGCACTACCACCGACATCGCCTTAATTTTAACCGGGCAGCCGCTCTTGTCGGCGAAGGGCGCCCGCGTGGAAGGACAGCTCACCCAGGTGCGGACTCTCGCTGTAAAATCAGTACCGGCCGGCGGCGACAGCTTGCTGGAGCTGGTGAACGGGGAAATCATCATTCACCCCGAAAGGCTTGGCCCCGCTTACTGCATGGGCGGGCCGTCTCCGGCCCCTACTGACGCCCTCCGGGTGCTTGACCTGACCACGTTGGGTGACCGGGAAAAGGCAGCCGAAGCCATGAATAAGCTTGGAGCCCCCTGTGGTTGGACTGTCGCTGACACGGCTGCCAACGTAGTGAATTTGGTTGTAGAAAACATTGCGGCAGAGGTAGAGAAAATGTTCCTGGAATGGGAGCAGGAGCCGGCCTACCGGATTTGGGAGCTATTACAAAAAAAGAAAGTACATCCTTCCATTGTTGCCGGAGTGGGCGGCGGGGCGGAAGGCTTTATTCCCCTGATTGCCGCCAGGCTGGGCTGTGAGCCGTTTATTCCGCCATACGCCCCGGTGGCAAATGCAATTGGGGCGGCAGTGGCCAGGCCGACAGATCGGAAGAG
>JAQVGZ010000160.1 GCA_028696455.1 Desulfotomaculaceae bacterium
CTTGAGACGAATCAGATATGCTCGCCGAATAGGGTGCGACAGCGTTGATGGTACAAAATACAGCAAATTTCCTTTAACACATATACCAAGGGCGCTTTATGAGCTAGAAAATGAGCAGTTAGAGTTATTTGCATTTAAGGAGGACGCGCGGGAATGGAGACATATCAACCAAACCTAATATGCTCAATTTGCTATAACGGTTCATTGTACGGCACTTCCTGCAGCGCGGGGTGGCAACCAGAGGGATGCACACATTTTCAGCAAGCGCATGAGTGCTCTGCCGGTTACATCTACGACCATGAGGTTACCAAAGAAGAGTGTCGCGAGTGTACTAGTACATGCGCTGGTTGCTTGAAGATGCGAGTCGCGCACGGGCTAGTGGACAAAAAGACAGTTACTCATTTGTTATAGGGAGGCGCGGGGATGGCCTGGATAGAGTTACATCAAACCGTATGGACACACAGAAAAACAATTTTAATAGCTTCTAAACTGGGATTAAAACCAACCTATGCAGCATCCCATATTATAAGGTTTTGGACATGGGCCTTGGATAATGTCCAGGATGGCGATCTTTCTGGGTTGCCGGCGTAGGTAATTGCCTTTGCTGCTGATTGGGATGGCGACGCAGATACTTTTGTTAAAGCTGCAATTTACGCAGGCTGGCTTGATGAAACCGATTCCGGGTTATTTATTCACGATTGGCAAGACTATGCCGGCAAATTAATGGAGCGACGGGCAGCTGAAAACGCATACAAAAAAAGACAGCGAGATCTATATGGAGATATGCGCACTATCAAAGCAGTAAGAAAACGTGATGGTAATTATTGCCGTTATTGTGGCAAGTTAGTTAATTGGGATGATCGAAAAAGTGTTAACGGTGGAACGTATGACCACGTAAACCCGGACGGTGATAACAGCGTTGAAAATATAGTTGTTGCTTGTCGGTCCTGTAACTCAAAAAAATCCAACAGGACGCCGGAGCAAGCGAAAATGCAGCTACTACCACTAGACACAGGTCCAACTAATAATACAGGCAGATTTCAGGCAGATAACAGGCAGATTTCAGGCAAAAATAATCTACATTTACCTAACCGTACCGTACCCAACAGTACAATACCAAACCAAAATAATAATAATAAAAGATCCGCGCCTGACGGCGCTAATGAGTTTGAAATTGCCCCGGCTGAGAAACCGCAAAACGGTGGAGCGCAAGTTGTAAGACTTGGCAAAGGCGAAGAGTACACACCAGAGTTTGAACGGTTTTGGACTGCTTATCCAAGGAAAGTAGAAAAAATACGTGCATTTAAGGCATGGAAAGCAAGGATTAAAGAAAAATTCCTTGCTGAGGATATGATTGCAGCTGCAGATAACTATGCGGAGCATTGCGCAAACAAGGGAACGGAAAAAAATTTCATAAAGCACCCGGCAACTTTTATTGGTGCAAATAAGCCTTTTCTGGACTGGATAAGAGCACCGGATGAACAGGTTATGAATGTACCAAAGGCTTGGAATATATTAAAACAATATCTGAACGATGAGGAGATGATCGCTAATGACCAAAGCGGAAGTGGCTAAATTACTGGCTTTTATAACTGCTACATACCCGAATATTGAAATCCGACAGGGGACCGTGGAGGCTTGGCATGAGATGTTAGGGGACCTACCTTATCATTCGGCCAGAGTAGCGGTGAAGAAGGTCCTGGCTGAGCAAGAAATACCATACTTGCCTGCTATCGGAAAAATACGGGTCGCTGTAGCTGAATTAACTAATCCGAGAATAGCCTCTGCTGCTGAGGCCTGGGGTGAAGTAGTACAAGCTATCAGGCGGTACGGTTATTACCGGGAGAAACAGGCGCTGGCTTCTCTGTCACCTGCTACCGCTCAGGTTGTGAAGTGGCTGGGTTGGCAAGAACTCTGTACTTGTGAGGAAGTGGATGTAATCCGAGGTCAGTTCCGTAGGGCCTACGATGAACACGCCGGGAATGTGCGTCAGGAGGCGGTGCTGCCTGCTGGTATTCGTGAACTAATTAGCTCGGGGGTAAAAACGCTGCCCGGTGTGAATTAAGCGAATAAAAACGGGAGGTGGACAACCTTGAACGAATATACAGTACTCCATTTATTTTCCGGCATCGGCGGCGCTGCCCTGGGATTCCAGGGCGCCGTCGAAGAATACCGCGGCATGGTCGGACGCTTCCGGACATTGGTCGGGATAGATTGCGACCCGGAAGCCTGTGCCGATTTTGAGACACTGGTAGGGGCGCCGGCCGTGCAAATGGACTTGTTTTCCTGGAATGATTACACTGCTTTTCATGGCCAAGAACCACCGGAAGGCTGGCAGGAAGCGAATTCGGACGATTTACGGGAGGCTGCTGGGCGAGAATGCCCGGATGTTGTTTTTCTTTCTCCGCCGTGTAAAGGGTTCTCCGGGTTATTGCCTTCGAAGTCTGCAGCAAGTAACAAATATCAGGCTCTTAACCGTTTAGTTATCCGTGGGTTAAAGCTTACACTTGAAGCTTTCAGCGATGACTTGCCAGCCGTGATTATGCTGGAAAACGTCCCGCGAATAACTTCCCGTGGAGAGTTTTTACTGAAGCAAGTAAAGCATCTGTTAGCTGGACATGGGTATCTATTCCATGAGGGCTATCATGACTGCGGCGAAATCGGCAGCCTGGGCCAGCGCCGAAAGCGGTACCTGCTGATCGCCAGACTGCAAGAGAAAATGAGCGCTTTTATCTACCGACCTGAAAAGCGACGGGTGAAGTCCGTAGGTGAAATTATAGGACCGTTGTCAATGCCGGATGACCCGGCCTGCGGCCCG
>JAQVGZ010000073.1 GCA_028696455.1 Desulfotomaculaceae bacterium
TCAATTCCGTAGAGGTAAAAGCCGCCGTTTTCCTGATCCCAAAACAAATCAAGCGTTTGCTTAATCAGCCCCACTGCCTTTTCCAGATAAGCTGCCTCAAAAGTAGCCTCGTACAGTTCTATAAGCCCCCAGGTGAGGAAGGCGTAGTCGTCCAGATAAGCTGGAAATTCTGCCTCTCCGTCCCGGAAGCGAGCCAGCAGCCTGCCGTCAGCCCTGCGCATGTGCTGGTATATGAATTCTACCGCCCTGGCGGATGCCTGCCGGTAAGCAGGCTCATCGAAAACCGCAGCTCCTTTGGCCAAGGCAGCGATCATCAGCCCGTTCCAGGCAGTGAGGATTTTGTCATCTTTATAGGGGTGTATCCGTTTTCCCCGGGCGTTAAAGGTTCTCTGACGGAGTTTTTTTATCTTGTCCACCAGTTCCCCGGGCTGGATAACATACTTTTGGGCTGCTTTTTCCATCGATGTCGAAATCAAATTCGGGATGCTGTGACCCTCAAAATTGCCCCGCGCAGTGATGTCAAACACGTGACAGAATAGATCACCGTCACCCTCCCCCAGGACCTCCTTAATTTCTGCCGGGGTCCAAACATAGAATTTGCCCTCGATGCCTTCAGAGTCGGCGTCTTCCGCTGAATAAAAGCCGCCTTCCGGCGCGGTCATATCCCTCAAGACATAAGTAAATATTTCCTTCGCTATTTGGCCGAAGGCGTCTTTGCCGGTGGCCTGGAACGCTTCAGTATAAGCTAAAGCCAGGAGGGCGTTGTCGTAGAGCATCTTCTCGAAATGCGGGACCAACCACTTGGAATCGGTGGAGTAGCGGGAAAAGCCGAAGCCGACCTGATCATAAATACCTCCCCTGGACATGGCGTCCAGCGTTTTTTCTACCATGGCCAGTGCATCAGGCTTTCCGCTTCTCTTCCAGTAGCGCAGAAGAAAAAACAGTGTGGAAGGCATGGGGAACTTGGGTGCTGTTCCAAAGCCGCCGAAGCGCTGATCAAACCGGCTGCGCAATTGTTTGAAGGCTTGATCAAGTGAATCTCTGGTTAGCCGGCTTCCGGCAAGCGATCTGGACGGGTTACTAATGATCCCGGTAATCTGCTCACCGGCCTGGGTAAATTTGTTTCGCTCATGCTTCCAGCTGTCGCTGACCTCAGTCAGGATATCAATCAGTCCGGGCATGCCCATCCGGCTGTATTTGGGAAAATATGTGCCGGCAAAGAAAGGTTTTTTCTCCGGGGTCATCAAGATGGTCAGCGGCCATCCTCCCTGACCGGTCATGGCTTGGCATACCGACATGTAAACGTGATCTATGTCCGGGCGCTCTTCCCGGTCGACCTTGATTGCGATAAAGGATCTGTTCAAAATCACGGCCACTTCTTCATCCTCAAAAGATTCCCGCTCCATTACGTGGCACCAGTGGCAGGTAGAAACTTAACCTCACGAATACCCAATAGACAAAAATACAGGTTTATCTTCCTTCTCTGCTTTTTCAAAAGCTTCTCCGCCCCATGGGTACCAATGCACGGGATTATGGGCGTGTTGGAGAAGGTAAGGACTCTTCTCTTTGATAAGTCTATTGGGATTCTCTGCGAGTTTCATGGGCATCACCACCTTTAGCAGAAGTTTATATTATAGAATACCCAACAGTAGGAGATTAATTTATAAATAAGCCTGAAGCGTTAAAAACTTTATTTAATAACTTGAGGCTCCTTACAATATCCAATATATTCATATGTTTGAAGCCCGTTACAGCTTGCTAAGGAAAATTTTTCTTAAGTGTCTGCTGAGTCCCCTTATTTTTTTACTCTCTCACGTAATAATTATTAGGATTAATACGGGGAGTAGATGTCGGTGATATTTAATAGAAAAGTGATAGTTATTATTTGTTTAGCGACATTATTGTTTTATTCTTCTGCTATGTCTGCTTATGCCAGTATAGTAGATATTCGGGGACACTGGGCGGAGCATGAGATTAGTGATTGGGTAAACAGGGGTTTTGTCATTGGATACCCGGATGGGAAATTCAGGCCTGACAAAAATATCACCAGGGCAGAGTTTATTACCCTGGTCAATAAGGCTTTTGGATTTTACGACAAGGCTAAAGTCAATTTTAAAGATGTATCGTCAGCTAACTGGTTTTACAATGAAGTAGCTGCAGCTGTTGCGGCGGGGTATATCAGGGGCTATGTAGACAATACGATCAGGCCGGACCAGCCCATTACCCGGCAGGAGGTGGCGGCTATTGCCTATCGCTTGCTGGGCAGGCCGGCGGCCACCGGCAGTAACACGCTCAGCAAATTTAGAGATGCAGCCAGTATTTCCAGCTGGTCGGAGCCGGGTGTCGTGGCGGTTGTTGAGAAAAACGTGATGAAAGGCTACCATGACCAAACTTTCCGGCCCCGGGCGCTGACTACCAGAGCGGAAGCGGTGGTTACCATGAGCCGGGCGTTTTGGCTCAAATACCCCGTGATTATCAGCTAGTGATTTTATAGAGCGAGATATTGAAGGGCTGTGCCAGGTTCAGACTTGGCGCAGCCTTATTTTAATTTTGATTAGCCTCTGGATTCACCAAATTGAGCGGTCGTTTTCCCGTTAAACCGGTTATCAAATTGCGGTAATCACAGCAGGCGGCGATGATGCCGGCTGCTTCACGAGAGATATTGGGGATATAGACTGATGGGCGCATGCTATTATCACCTGCCAATAAAAAAAGGTTGCCTATATTGTAACTTACTTTAAAATAGATCGAAAAGGGGGTAAGGACTATGCCAAGAGTTTGCAAAACAAGAAGCGACCGGGCGGTTAAGAAAAAAGAGCCCCGCCTGCCGCTTTTACCGGTGGAGCAGATGCCGGAGAAAACACGGAAGATGATCCTGGCCGACGGGCCGACCAATAGCTTGAACATTAACAAGATGATGGCCCATGCGGAAAACAGCGTGCGCCACTACATGAGGCTGGGGAGCTCACTGTTGTCCCAGCTTAAGCTTGACGCGGCGCTGCGTGAGCTCGCTATCCTCAGGGTAGCCACTTTGTGTAAATCGAATTACGAATGGTACCAGCATGAAAAGATAGCCCGGTCTGCCGGGGTCCTGGAAGAAAAAATCGCCGGGGTAAAAATTGGCGCGGAGGCTGACTGCTTTAGTGAGCTGGAACAGCTGGTGCTAAAATATACGGACGAGGTCACCCGCCGGGTAAAGTCCACCGACAAGACCTTCAACGCCCTGGCCGGGTACCTGGATCACCGTGAGCTGGCGGAGTTGACCCTGGTAATCGGCTTTTACAACATGGTCGCGCGCTTTTTGGAAAACACGGAAGTACAGATCGAAGAGGATTAAATTTTTAACCTGGAGGTTGTCAATGAATCAAATAGTGTTACCATCAAAGCTGGAGCTGTAATTATGTGTGGGATTTTGCCGGTATATCAGAGGATCTAGGACAAGATTTGCGTTCCGATGAAAGAGGGAGATTATGTGAAAGAAGGGATAGTTGGGTAATAATAATGGCTTCAGGAGGCAGGGGCTATTGGGTGGAAGAAAAGTTTGTTGTTTTCACTAAGGCTCAACAATAAAATACAAGGTAAGTGCAAAGCCGTGCAGTCCGTTTAGGACATCACGGCTTAAATTTCTTGTGAACAAAATGTTTACCAGAGTGCATAATGTATTTTAAAGACTGACCGATCGAATGATAAACTGGTTCTTTTTGGGATTACTCAGCAGGATATGTTTGTGAAGCTTAGGATGCGCGACCTGAGATAACCAATGAAAATATGTAGGGGTGATATTTTGTTGGGTCAAATGGGAAAATATATCCGGAGCATTATGGACCGTGATCCGGCTGCCAGGTCTGCTTTTGAAGTTATTCTCTGCTACCCCGGCTTTCACGCGGTGCTGATGCACCGGGTGGCCCATTTTTTTTATTGCCGCGGCTGGTTTATTGTGGCCAGACTACTCTCGCATTTTAGCCGCTTTTTAACCGGCATTGAGATTCACCCCGGGGCCAAAGTTGGTCACGGGCTGTTTATCGATCACGGCAATGGTGTCGTTATTGGCGAGACGGCGGAAATTGGTGATAATGTTACGATTTATCAAGGTGTAACCCTGGGCGGGACAGGAAAGGAAAAGGGGAAAAGACACCCCACCATCGGCAATAATGTCGTCATCAGTTCCGGGGCCAGGGTGCTCGGCTCGTTTACCGTGGGAGACAATTCCCGGATCGGGGCTGGCTCGGTAGTTTTGAAGGCTGTTCCGGCCAACAGCACAGTGGTCGGTGTGCCCGGCAAAATAGTTGCCCGGGACGGCCAAAAGGTCGCTCTGACAGGTGAAGTTGAAATAGATTTGCGGCATGATCTACTGCCTGACCCGGTGGCGGAAGCTATGCTGGAAATGCGGGAAAATATCGATCGTCTTGAAAAACGGGTTAAGGAGTTGGAGTCGTGGCAGTCAAGACCAGCTGTGTAAGATAATTAATTGGATTTTGCGAGAACTATACGTATGTCTGGATCAGGTGTGAAAATCAGAATTAGTGCTGCCTGGTCAGGGGAAGTTTGTTATTTAAACCCCTTGAGAACAAGATTTGATGTACATTCAGTCCGCTGACCCGGAAAGAGGCGGCGCTGGAGCTCAAGTAAAGCCGCCACATGCGGACAAAGCGTTCACCATATTTTTCTCTAATTTGGTCGACCTTTTTTTCAAAGCCTGCCAGCCAGCGATCAAGGGTCATGGCATAGTGCATGCGCAGGCTTTCTACATCGATAACGTGGAAGTCGTATTCAGGCAATAGCCAGATGACTTCACGCAGAGACGGAATATAACCTCCGGGGAAGATGTATTTAGTTGTCCAGGAGTTAACCGGGGACTCTTTAGTATGGGTGATGGTATGTAGTAAGGCCAGGCCGCCCTCTTCGAGGAGCTTTTTTAAAGATAGCATGAACTGAGGATAATTAACCCGGCCCACATGTTCGAACATCCCAATGCTGGCGATTTTATCGAAGGTGCGGCCGGTATGGGCCAGTTGGCGGTAGTCCATTAAGGCAACATCCACCTGGCCGGTTAAACCAAGTTTTTTAATCCTGTTAAGGGTTTCCTGATACTGTTCCCGGCTTAAGGTTATGCCAGTAGCTTTAACTTTATAGTTTTGGGCTGCCCGAAGGATTAGATTTCCCCAGCCGCTTCCGATGTCCAGCAGTGTTTCGCCGGGGTGCAGTTGCAACTTTTTTAGGGTATGCTCCAGCTTTTGTTCCTGGGCCTGGCGCAGGGAATCCCCCGGCTTATGAAAGTAGGCACAGGAGTAGCTCATAGTATCATCCAGCCAGAGGGAAAAAAAGTCATTGCCTAAATCATAATGATAGCTTACATCGGCCTGGTTTTTACGCAGAGGGGTGAGGCGCAGGCGGTCCGGAATCAGTTTAGCTAAAGCAGGTCTGTTCTGTTTTTGCCTGAAGCTTTCCTTGTTATCGTTGAGTATTTTAATAACTTCATCAATGTCCCCGTGGATTTCAATATCCCTGTCCATGTAGGCTTCACCAAGGGCCAGAGCCGGATCTTTGAGTAATTCACTGATTGGTATCTTCTTGTGAAACTCAAGCCTGAAGGTGGGAGTGCCGCCTCCGTATTGTTCAGTTGTGCCGTCCCAGAAGGTTACCGCAAAAGTGCCCTTAAGTTTGTTAAAAAACTTTTGAAACATTTGTTTTTGCATAGCAAGCCCTCCTATTAAGCATACGAGACTGCTTAAACATATAAGATCAAACAACCCCTATTAATTTACCCCGGATTAATTGTCTTTATGCCTCGGAAATGCCGGTAATAAATTCTTGGATCGCCTCAAAGTATTGCCGGAACCCAGTGTACATCAGATCATTATGGTCTGCGCCCGGGAGCAGGAGCAGCTTTTTGCGGGAGGCGCCCAGGTGTTCAAATAAATCTTTCGCCTCCTGCACCGGCACAATATTGTCCTCCTGCCCGTGGATTACCAGCGCTGGAATGGTGATCTCGCTGACCAGGTCCAGGCATTCCTGGTTAAACCGGGGTAGGCTTATTTCCGCCGGGAGATGTCCCAGGTGTTTCATCACCCTCGAAATGTCTGCGAAGCCGCTTTCAATAATCATTCCTTTTAGCTCTTCCGGGTTATGACTGGCCAGCTCCAGGGCGGAGAGGCTGCCTAAGGACCGCCCCATAACCCACAATTCTCCTGGATACCCCCTGACAGAAAGCTGCTCTTTGACTGCGGAGAAAATGCTTTTAGCGTCTTTAAGCAGGTTGGTAAAACTGGGGTCGCCGGTGCTGGCGCCGTAGCCGCGGTAATCGGTGACGACAATGTTAAGCCCGATCTGGTTGTAGATTGGGGCCAGGTCATCATAGTCACTGACCACCTCCCCGTTGCCGTGGAAATAAATCAGCCAGGGCCAGGCCGCATCCCCGGGATAGAAGCGGCAGGAGATTGAAGCATTATCATCGACCTGGACGGGCAGGTCAAAGGCCTTTTCAGGGCAGGGGGTGATCTCCTGGCGAGGAAAAAAAACAAGCTTTGAAAAAATTGGTTTGTCAAGCAGAGAATAATCTGGCATAATTAATTTTTACCCCCAAATATTTATCACTAATTTAAAGCTATAGTACCCAATTTATATGGAAAATTCAAGTATTTAGCTGGCTAAAAAGTAATAAAAGAAGTAATACAAGAGAGGGGCGAAGAAATTGCGGCGACTTAACACAACCTTGAACAATGACGGCCTGCTTCTGGAAGCTTGTCTGGAACTGCCTGAAGCTCCGGGCAGATATCCTGGAGTGGTGCTTTGCCACCCCGACCCGCGCTACGGGGGCAGCATGAGCAACAATGTGGTGATGGCGGTCAGTGATGCGCTTACCAGGGCGGGCATTGCCAGCCTGCGCTTTAATTTTCGCGGTGTCGGCCGCAGCCAGGGCTCCTTTGGCGGTGGTGTGCCGGAGCAGGGAGACGCCCGCACCGCACTGGATTTCTTGATTCATCACGACGAAATCAATACGACACGCCTCGGAATCCTGGGATATTCTTTTGGCGGCCGGGTGGCCCTGCCGGTAGGTAGTACGGATAGAGCAATAAGAGCGATTGCCGGTATATCCCCGGTCATTCCCGCCGGTGTTCTGCGGGAGTGCGTCAAGCCCAAGCTGATAATTTGCGGGGAGGCGGACGATATGGTCCCATGCACGGAAATTCTACGGGAAGCGGCGGACATGCCCCAGCCCAAAATTATCGAAGTGCTGCCCGGTGTCGACCACTTTTGGTGGGGCAGCGAGGAAAAAATGGCTGATATTGTGGTTAATTTCTTTGTCGGTGCGCTGGCAGGCTAACCAATATTAAAAGGGCTAATATTGGTTAGAGTTTATTAATGCCGATAAAGATCAAGGCCACCCCGAGGACTACCACCGCCATACCGGCCGGGGAGATTTTTCCGGCTAGCCCGACCAGCCCCAGGCTGGTGACAATGATCAGCACGGTGGGTCCGACCAGGGCCAGGATAGAGTTGATTTTAAAGGCAGTTTCCACCCGGCCGAACTTTAACATGAGCATAGCTGCCGTAAATTCGATGATAGCGGAAACAACTCGCACACCGGCCATGCCTAACACGATTTTATCATGAATAAAAAACAAGCGTTTCCCCCCCCGGTCCACTGGTTTATTTCAATTTCATATGCTTCCGGGCCGGGGTAAATTCCTGTTATTTTAAATTATAAGGTGTATTTTCTACCGGTAATCTATGCAGGCTATAGATAAGCCTAATTTATGGTTAACTGCTTATTGCCTGCCAGGACATTGATGGGTTTTATTTGCTGTTGCTGCTTACCGGCGCCTGGCTCTTAGGCGCCGCTGCCAGCATTCCCGCCACCCCCAGGGCCGCGGCAAAAAACATCACCCCGCGGTAACCCCAGCCCTGGGCGATGACGCCGCCGAGAAAGGGGCCAATAGCATTACACAGGTTCAGCGTGGATTGAAAAATGCCGCTGGCAGTCCCGCGTGCCTCACCGCTTCTCATAATTATCAGCAGAGCGCCCACATACAAACAGGACCAGGCCACTCCAAGGAGCGCCTGAGCCGCCACCAGGGAAAACCGGCCTCTGGCATAGGCAAAGAGGATAAATACCAAAATAGACATCAGCTGCCCGATGGCAAAGGTCTTATGCTCCGGGAAGCGTTCCAGACAGCGCATGACAACAGCCTGGACAGTGAAGTTTATGCCCCACATGATACCGATCCAAAATTCATCCAGCCCTAGCTCGACCAGGTAGAGGGGCATGATAATCCATACGGCGGTGGCGCCCAGGTGCCGGAGAAATACCGCCAGGTAAACCCGGTGATTTCGCCTCGCCACCTGCCAGGGATTGGGCTGTTCCGGAAGCTCTGGCTCCGGCGCCTTACGGAAGGCTAGAGAAAAGAAAAAGGCGATCAGGCTGGATAGGAAGCTGAACAGAAAGAGGGTGTCGATGTTCTTCACCAGCGCTGCCGCCAGGGCGCTAAAAATCCAGCCCAGTGAGCCGTAAGAGCTGAATTTACCCATATCTATGCCCGACTCAAAGGCATAGGCTATAATTGCCGCAGTGGCAATGCCCAGGGCCAATCCAACCATGCTCCGGAAAACCATCAGCAAAATCACGTTTTGCGCCAGTAGCTGTAAGGCAAAGGCCAGGCTGCTGAGCAACAGGCCCCACCGGACAAAAAGAAGACGGCCCAGGCTGTCTGATTTCCAGCCGGAAATAAGTGAAGATAAAAGAAAGGCCGCGCCGTAAACGGTACCCACCAGCCCCACTTGAAAATCAGAGGCCCCTAGCTGGGCGCCCAACAAGGGGATAAAAATTATCGAGCTCTGGACTGCAAATCCAAGCAGAAAATTAATTAGTCCGAACAAAAACCAGTAACGCTGTTGTTCTTCATTAGAGATTGCCAAATCAGAATACCTCGTTCTTAGATTAAAACTTCATTTTAACAGTAGAGCGGGCCGTTGTCCATAGCTTTTATCAGAGCGCCGTGTCATCTTCTCTTAACGCTTTTTACAGCTTTTTTCGGTTATATTCATAGAAGATAGGGTTTATTTTTTTACAATTTTTTTTTACAATAATTTAATAAGAAAAGCATCTGTAGACGGAGGTTGATAACATGCCGGAAGCTACCGGGGAAAAAGCTTTTGAAACTAGAGAATTTCAGGCAGAAGTTAAGCAAGTTCTGGATATAGTGGTGAACTCGCTGTACACCGACCGTGAAATTTTTCTGCGTGAACTAATCTCAAATGCCGCGGACGCCCTGGAGAAGCTGCGTTACGAGAGTCTTACTAACCAGACCGTGGAGGAAAAAGAGCTGCCCCTGGAAATCACCATTGAGGTTGATGACAAAGAGCACACCCTGACTATCACCGATACCGGAATTGGGATGACCAAAGACGAACTGATCGAAAACCTGGGTACCATCGCGCATTCCGGTTCTAAGACACTCATCCAGCAGCTTGCCGACGCCGGCAGGAAAGACTTGAGCCTGATCGGTCAGTTCGGCGTGGGTTTTTACGCTGCCTTCATGGTGGCAAAGAAAATCCGCGTGCTCACTAGGTCCTATCAGGCCGGCGCCTCAGGATATGAGTGGGCCTCGGACGGGATTGGCAGCTATACTGTCGGTTCGGCGCGAGTTTTAGCCCGGGGTACAAAAATTATCCTGGAGCTTAAAGATGACGCCCACGAATTTGCCGGGACCGCCACTATCAAGCGCATCATCAGGCAGTATTCCAGCTTTGTTCCCTTTCCGATCACGGTCAATGGCGAGAAAATCAATACCATTCAGGCGATCTGGACCCGGAATAAAAATGAGATTACCGAGGAAGAGTACAACGAATTTTATAAATTCATCGCCAATGCCTATGACGAGCCCCTTTTGCGGCTGCATTTTTCCGCTGACGCGCCGCTGGCCATTAACGCCCTCTTGTTTGTGCCCAGGCAAAATTTTGAGCGCTATGGGTTCGGCCGGATGGAGCCGGGGGTGAACCTTTACTGCCGCAAAGTATTGATTCAACAGCAGGCGGAAAGCATTTTGCCGGAATGGCTGCGCTTTGTCAAGGGTGTCGTGGACAGCGAGGATATTCCTCTTAACATTTCCCGCGAAACCATGCAAGACAGCGCCCTGGTGTCCAGGCTGCGCCGGGCGATTACCGGCCGCTTCTTGAAGTTCTTAAACGAGCAGGCCGGGAGTAACCCGGATAAGTATGCCGAGTTCTGGCAGACCTTTGGCATCTTTATCAAGGAGGGCCTGACTTCTGATTTCACGCACCGGGACGAGCTGGCCAAATTATTGCGGTTTGAGTCATCGGCTTCGGAGCCTGGCAAGTTGACCTCGCTGGCAGAATACGCTGAGCGCATGCCGGAGGGGCAAAAGGAGATTTATTATATAAACGGGCCCGCCCGGGAAATCATTGAGGCCGGCCCCTATCTGGAGGCATTTCGCGCCCGCAATTTGGAGGTCATTTATACCCATGAGCCGGTGGACGATTTCGTACTGAGTAACTTGATGGAGTATGAAGGAAAAAAACTGGTGTCTGCCGACCAGGCTGGGCTGGAGCTTACCGAGGTAGAAGACGGTACCGGTACCGAGTCGTTGGACAGTGAAACAGTCAAGTCCTTAGCCAGCTGGCTCAAAGAAACCCTGGGGGATCGGGTCAGCGAGGTGAAGGAATCCAGGCGGCTGGTGGACAGCCCGGCGGTGATCCTTAATCCAGACAGCACAATGACCAGCAGCATGCAGCGGGTGATGCAGGCGGTGAATAAGGACCTGGACATAATGGGCAAGAAGGTCTTGGAAATCAATACCCGGCACACGCTGATTAAGCGCTTGGCCGCGCTGCGGGAAAAAGACGCGGACTTTGCCAGGACTGCGGCCGAGCAGATCTATGATAACGCGCTTATATCCGCCGGCCTGATGGTCGACCCGCGCGGCATTGTGGACCGGATGTACCGGATCTTGGAGCGTGCCCTGGATTAGTACCCTTAAGCCAGATAGCTGTATTGGTAGTCCGGTCATAAGTTAAGATGGTTCCATTGGAACCATCTTTTAATTTTTAGGTCATTTGCCAGTATGAGCAATTTACTTTATTTTAAATAGAGTGTATTGTCCGAAAGTTACACCATGTGCATTTTTGGGACAATTGTTAACCTTTTGTTATGGGGCAATAATGATAACGAAACGCCTATTTTTTTAACCTTAGAGGTGAGAGGTATAAGAGGTAAAACAGAAAAATTTGATGGCACAGAGTTTGCAGGTCATATATGATTTGAGGGATTCAAGAATGACTCATGAGGAGGTGAAGTGTCTGTAAATTCTGAAGCCCCAGAACATAAATTCTAATTCTACTTTATGCGGGCGAAGCCTTGTCTGCAGTAAAGTCTGGTTAATGGTTTCAGAAATTTTTTAAAAGTATTTAAGGAGGTGATATTTTTTATTAAACAATATTTAGAATAGGCCAATTTCCCTTCTGATTTGCAGGGTGTTTATGGGCTATAAGACGAGATTGATAGCTTTTATGGATTACCTTTACGGCGTCTTTATCAATTAGGTGATAGTCTGGTATTACATTTCTGAGAGATTCACTTATTGCAATAATTAAATATTAATTTAATTATTAGATGGACAACATTTGTGCGCAGGAGGTGTTGATAAGAAGCGTTTTTCTGCTATGAGTCATGTTTCGGGGGAGTAAGAATTTTTCTTGGAGGTATTGTTTATGAAAACAAAATTAAAATTATTGCCGATTCTATTGATATTAGCGCTAGTGCCCCTACTGGTAGCCGGTTGTGGAGGAGAAAAAGCTGGTACGTCAGGGCAATCAACAGATCCTATAAAATTAAGATTTGCCAATTACTATGCTGCAGAGAGCGGACCAGGAACAATAGGTCAAGTATTTGCTGATGATGTAAAGGAAATCACTAACGGCAGAGTCATTGTGGAATATTATCCCGGCGGTATGTTGCTCACAG
>JAQVGZ010000161.1 GCA_028696455.1 Desulfotomaculaceae bacterium
TGTGTTAAGCACGCCGCCAGCGTTCGTCCTGAGCCAGGATCAAACTCTCCGTAAAATATTATAAAAGTTTGATTTTTTGGCTCGTTATTTGTTGATTCGGAATTACTACTCGCTTTAGCTTTCGCTTTGACGAGAGTCATGTGTTTCCATCCATCCACTGTTTAGTTTTCAAAGACCGATGTTCTTTTGCCGCCCTTTTTTACCGGCGACATTTGTTATCTTATCATTTATTGCAGGCCATCGTCAATAGGTAATTTATAGCTTACTTACCTTTGTTTTTAATAGCTCTGCAACGTTTACTAATTTATCATAGTGTATCTCTATCTGTCAAGGCATATTCTGAAAATATTTCATATTATTCGATATGAAAAATCTATTGTTTAATTGAGCTGCTTCCGAAAATACCGCCGGACATTGTCACAAAAGTATTGGGTATGTTCCCAACAATAATACTCTCGGTTAGCGGCACCTGGGTAGAAACTACTACCTCGCCTGCCTTTGATGGTACAACTATGCGTACGTTTGTATCCAGTTTAAGATAGATGGTATGCCTTGTTTGGTTAATACCAGCCGCTTCAAAACGATCATTAATATTAAAATGGACCGTGCCCGCCGGCATGATACTATACCTGATGCCCGGGCCGAAACGGGCAAGCAATGGTATCCCAAAGATCTCACCAAGTGGTATGCTGAAGGACTTCCACCTCAATTCTTCAAAATTCTTCTGTACTGCCATGATGGTAGAGGCGGCAATCCGGTTTACTTTCAAGGTGTTTGCTTGCATCATCGCCACCCGCCCCTGCTCATCTTTGTGAATGATCACTAAATCCTGATACTGGAGATTTTCGTTAGCTGCTTCTTGTAGAATGGAATTTTGCATTGCTTCAGTCGCCACCTGGATTGCTTTAATCTCTGCCAATTTGTAAAAAACGTGTCTGAGTAAAAAATCAATGTAAATTAAAGATGTAAGCACAATAATTACAGCCGCCAAAATAGCAAAAACCTTTAGGTAAGGTCGTCTTCTTTTTAACAAGAATTCACCCCCGGGGCCCTGGCTTTAATTTTCTACCAAAAAAAGCTGGGATTATAGTTCAATTATTTTTATAACTAATTTATGATTGTTTCCGTTAAAAAAACCCGGGTTCCCAAGCCCGGGTCGAATTTTTAGTGAAAGTAATCCGGCTGTTATTCTTTTTACTTAAGGATAATCTGGTGGTAAACTTTCTTTCCTTTTTTAAGCATTAACTTTCCATTCGGGAAATCTTTATCCTCAAGCATCTGGTAGACATCTGTAACCTTCACCCCATTGACAGTTACTCCACCCTGAGTAATCAACCGCCTCCCCTCACCCTTGGAAGCTATTATTTGGGCATGCAGCATTAAGTCCAGGATCCCGATCCCCTGGTGAGCTCGTTCAGACGGCAAGTTAGTACTGGGAATATTGTCGAAATTTCCTCCCGCGCCGAATAAAGATTCTGCCGCATCTTTAGCTTTAATGGCAGCCTCTTCCCCATGAATTAGTTTAGTTACCTCATAGGCTAGCACCTTTTTGGCCTCATTTATTTGTTCACCAGGCAGACGGCCCAGCCTTCTTACCTCTTCCATGGGAAGAAAAGTCAACAACGCTAGACAATTTTCCACGTCAGGGTCATTAATATTGCGCCAGTATTGGTAGAAGTCATAAGGGCTTGTCTTTTCGGCATCAAGCCAAAGTGCGCCGGCTTCTGTTTTTCCCATTTTTTTGCCTTCACTTGTGGTGAGCAAGGTAAACGTCAGGCCATAGGCCTCGGCGCCTTCTTTTCTTCTAATTAGATCCGCTCCAGCTAAAATATTGGACCACTGGTCGTCTCCGCCCAACTGGATGGTACAGCCGTATTTTCTATACAGTTCAAGAAAATCGTACGCCTGCATCAACATATAATTAAATTCTAAAAATGTCAGGCCCTTTTCCAGCCGGTTCTTATAGCATTCAGCTGTAAGCATCCTGTTCACTGAAAAGTAAATGCCGATTTCTCTAAGAAAGTCAACATAGTTTAATTCTAATAACCATTCACTATTATCCACCATAATCGCCTTATCTTCGCTAAAATCAAGGAAAGCCGAGAACTGCTTCTTGAAGCACTCCGCATTATGCTGGATAATTTCCCGGGTCATTAATTTTCTCATATCCGTCTTGCCGCTCGGGTCCCCCACCATTGCCGTACCTGCGCCAATTAAAGCAATCGGCCTGTGGCCTGCCCGCTGCATATGGGCCATGACCATCAACTGTAAGAAATGCCCTACATGCAGGCTGTCTGCAGTTGGGTCAAAGCCTATATAAAAAGTAACCTTTTCTTTCTCCAGTAATTCTATTAAAGGCTCCTGGTGGGTCATCTGCTTAATATAGCCCCGCTCCATTAATACATCATATACACTGCCCATAGTACAAAGCCTCCCAGAATAACATCCATTTATAATACCTACAATAGTATATATGTAATTATAATGATGATCAAATACTCAGCAGTCTGCCGGCTCAAGACGGTAAATGCTTTTCCGGTACGAACATGTGGGAAAATTCCCCACGCCGCAACGTTTTAAAGCAAACAAACTGCCCGCTGTTAGATAAAAAGAAATTGGACAATGAATTCTGCAGGGTCTTAAACATACAAAATTCCCTCATCAAATACTGTCAGAGTATCCAGCCCGTCTTTAGTAACCAAATAGGTATTTTCAATCCCTACGGCGCCGTCCGGAAAAGTGAATTTGGGCTCCAGGGCGAAGACCAT
>JAQVGZ010000074.1 GCA_028696455.1 Desulfotomaculaceae bacterium
TTCGCCCAATTCCAGTGTATGTTATTGACGTAAAACAAAAATCACGGCTGATTTGACCTAGTGAGGCCGCTTAAAAGCTAAGAACTTATCTCGACAGTCGGTTTTCATTAATTTTGAAAGAGGCTCATTAGTCAGTTCTTTTCGCTTACGGATCGACCCGGACATCTCTGCACAGCCAAAATCTCGCGTTTCTGCGTTTACATTCCTTGAGGATCTCCTCGTAGACCCACCTGTAGCCAGGAAATTCTTTCTCATTAAACTTGTGCTGATGCCAAAGAATGGTATAATAAATATTTTGTTCCTGGGCGTGATCCATCCATTCTATGGCCCGTTTCAATGCCTTCTGTTTATCCTGGCCCATTTCCCTGAAAAGGCAGCATTCCATAATGGTCAGGGGGATAATTTTCATGCCTGAGGCTGTGTCAATAAAAGGGGCCATGCGCTCATCTTTGTACCCGGTCCGGTATCTGAGGCCCAGTGTGGCGTCATAACTAAAGCCGGCTTGCTTCTGCAGGATCCAGGTATCCGGCTCGTCCAGATTCAGGTAGTGCTGGCGAATACCGAAGATCTTCTTGCCTAGCACCTCTTCAAGGACCTTTTTTTCCATTTTGAGGAGCGGACCATCCCGAAAGGACCGGTAACTACCATGCAGACCGATTTCCCATCCGTTTTCATCAAAACATCGGATTATTTCCCCGATCTCGGGTTCCCTCAAGGAATAGCGGCCCAGGGAAAGCTTCCAGCTATCGCGATTGAACGGTTCAAATGAAATGGTTTCGTGAAGAAAAAAAATAGTAGATCTGGCGCCGTATTTCGACTCTAACCCGGCCATATCTTCAAAAGTCCAGTACGGCTTTTCGCCGGTAAAGAGAGAGCCCAGGTTGCTCCACCTTCCCATTCTCAAATCTTTGGTAATATATTGGTAGGTTTTGCGAACCCGATCGATATCGTGGGTCAAGCAGACATTTAACTCATTCATGATTTCTCTTGATCACAGACTCAATAATGCTTTCAAAATGCCTTGCTACCTTGCTGGCGTAAAAATGCTCTTTGGCGTAGCGGTGATTGTATTCGGACATTTGTCTCATAACCTCCGGCCGCTCCAGCAAATACCGGATCTTTTCAGCAATGTGTTCCGGTTCCCTGCTGTCAAGAAATAGGCCCATTTTGCCATCCTCAAAAAAATCTGACAACCCGCCCACGCGGGTAGTGATTACAGGCAGGCCAAAGGCCATGGCTTCGAGCACGGAAGTCGGCATGCCCTCGTGGTGGGCAGAGGGGAAAACATAAAGGTGGGCGTTTTTGAAGACTGCTGTCTTTTGTTTCTCCCTAACGTATCCGGGAAACTCGATATCAAGATCATGAGTCCTTGAATACTTTGTCAATTCGTTAAGTTCCTGGCCATCCCCGGCTATAATGCATTTTAGATTTTGCAAACCTTCTTGGTTATAAAGGATTTTATAAGCCTTAATTACATCCCACACCCCTTTGGCTTTTGAGATATTGCCAAGATATAAAATATTGGTGCTTTCATTTGAATGGCGAAAGCTAGATAAAATTTCAAGACTCTCATTTTCCAGCAGGTTCTCCCCAACCAGGGTTGACCCAAGGTTCACGGGGCCTTCAAATCCCCATTGGCGCAGTTTACTTTTGAATTCTGATGACAAAACAAGAATATGGTCGGCTCTGAGAAAAGTTTTTTTTAACCAAGCTTTCATGATGCTCGAATCATCAATCTTTTTCTCAAACCCAGGGTTCCAACCACGAAAAAAAACAATCTTCCTTACCCGCCACGGCGCCAACAAAAAATAAAGTCCATCCCGAATAAATCCGCCTGCTCCCAATGATGAATTGATTACTATTGCCTTAGCTCCATAACGCGTTTTTCTATAAAACACTGAATAATCCTTGAGCATACGCCAGGGAATTTTTAGCTTGGACTCATTTCTGCTGGTGTTGCCACGATATATATACTCATATTCCTGGCCAATATATCCCCGCAATGTACTATAATAATTGGCAACCCCCCCCACATTGTAGAGCCTGGGAACTAATATTTTTACTGAATTCAAGGTGATTCCTCTATATCAAAGGTTGCTATTCCAGATCCCTCTGTCCAGGTTTATAGACTAATTTTCGCTGTATTTTGCAATAGACTCAATTTTAGGGTCTCCATCTGAGGGTACACGGTATTTTGTGGCATCCTCGGGGAATGTCACCGACGAGGTGATCATGCAATATATTGCTACCCAAGAATTGAATAGCATACCCGCGAGGGCGACTTCACATTAGCCCCTTGAGCCGCTCTCAGAAAGTCCTATTAATTTTGCGTACTCATCGACATATTTAGAGGCGGTAATGTTAATATCAAAATTCTTAAGGCAATATTGGTATGCATTTTCGACCATATCATCCAGCTTTGCTTGCTTTAATAATTCAATAACATGAAATATCTTGCTCGCCAAATCTCCGGCGTTTCCATTTTCGAACAAAAATCCATACTTGCCGTTTGCCAATATTTCAGCAGGTCCGTCATTATGTGCGGCTATCACCGGTAGTTTGGCCGCCATTGCCTCTGCCACCGTCAACCCAAAACCTTCATACCGGCTAGGCTGGATAAACAAATTATAATCTGCAAGATGTTCGTAAACCCACTCGCGTGATTTATTACCAATAAAATTCACGATATTTGCTAGACCAAGAGATGTAGATAATTCCTCTAGCTGCTCCCTTTCTATGCCATCACCAACAAAATCTAGCCTTACTTTATCATAGAGTTTGTTTTCGTTAAGCAAACGATTTAAAGCATATAAAAGGATATCTTGGCCCTTTTTTTTATATTCAAGCCGGCTTACACACACAAGCTTGTATTCCTCGGAACAGCTTGGTCTCTTCCAATCCTTGGCCTTGACATTCTTAGTTTTAATTCCGTTGTATACAACAATAGGTTTTATATTGCACTGATTTTCAACATCATGTTTAACAGCATTTGATATTGCAAAGACTCTATTATAGTGCTTAAGTGGGCTTGTTGCATGGTTAATGTCGTGTACTGTATGAAGCATTTTTATAGTTGTAATATGTTTAAGTAATCCTCCTAAATATGTTCCATGAGAATGTATAATATCAAATTTAGCAAGCTTTTTAAACAGTATGTACAGCTTTATAAATGAATAAACACTTTTACTTCCTGGTGTTCTGTTAATTAAATATAGTTTTATATCGGAACTGATGCGCTTCAAAATGTCGTAATCTATGTTTTTGTTTACAATAATAATAACAACACGATGGCCATTTTTAGTTTGCTCATTTGCAATATCAACCATCATGTTTTCTAATCCGCCATTATTTAGGGATGTGTTAATATGAATTATATTCATGAGCTTAAGCCATTCAAACCTTGATATATCTCAATCGTAGAGTATTCTTAATTACTCAAAAACGCCGGGTAAGGTTGAGCTATCAAGCGGCTTTTTCAAGGCGCGCCGCAGCTTCTCCGTGGGGATGGACGGGCGTTCCTCTTGGATATACATAACCCGGAACTCGCTGTCCAACTCGGCCAAGGTTTGATTAACCATTTTCCGGACCAGCTGGAGCGGATGGTCCTGAGGCACTCGAGCTTCGAGGATAAGATAGCTGAACATGGCTTGCTGCTGTACATCGTCACCGCGCATAGTCGCTGAGGGCCTAAACAGTCAAAACATGGCCATCTAACGTCAAGCTTAATCATAGCACCTTTTAGGCTTTAAAGACAACACTTTTTGGGGGACTCAAGCTAAGAGTTTTTCAACAGCCTCAATAATATTAATTGCTTATGTGGCCATACCACGTTGATCACAAATTGATCGACTTGACCTTTGGCCTGCAAGGGCGGCGTCGCCGTGCCCCATTGTTTTTGAGTTATAAGTATTACTTACGAAGCGTTTTGCATATTGTTTATTTAAAAAAAACAATGTGAAAAACCATATAATCGGGCTCGCAACAAATGAATGTGCAGCTAAGTAAAGCAACATAAAGATATAAATAATTGCATAATGTTCTTTTTTGTAAATTGTAGTTACTAGCATCTTAATTGAAAAATAAAGTGCTGTTAAAATTAAGGTCACGCCAACAAAGCCAAAATGCATAATAATCCTGGCTAAGCCGGATGGCGAGCCAATATTATCAAATAATGGATCCTGAGTGCCATAAAAACCAATAAATGGACTATTATGGAAAGTATACCATGTGGCAAACTCAAGGGCAGTAATCCTACCTAGTGAGACCCCAGCGTGTCTTGTGGCCATGTCAAGCGACTCTTGAATGCTTCTCCTTTCAAAAAATGCATCTTCTACTTTGTTAAACCCATAATCAACATTCATGAAAACTATAAGAGTAATTAACGCTAATGGAAATATAATAAGCCTAAGCCTTTTATTATCTGCTAAAATATACACCAATATTAGCATAAGGCCAATCAAGCCTGTTGTAGACATAGTAGTTAGAAGGGCAATAATATATAATGAAAATTGCCGCGGTATAATTTTACGATTTATTATATAATTAAAAAGAATGCCTAAATTAATAAAAAAGGAATGGGCGATAGGTTCAAACGAAAATCCACAATTGCGTATAAACTCTGATTGCCTTTTTACATTTATAGTATATATGAAAATACTGCTATATTGATATCTTGGGGTATTATATACATCTTGACTTCCAATGCCTATAGAATTTTCAATAAAGCGCATAGCATTAAACAATAAATCTGGTTGTAGTAGCTGTATAACATAAAAAACCATACTGATTATTACTAAACAAAAAATTGTTCTTTCTATAATATAAATAATTTCTACATCTTTACAGATAGAATAGACAGATGCAACCATTATTGCTAAGATAAAATAGCGCGCATATGATTGCGGAGGTGGTACTGCGCCATGATATAAGTATGTTAGTATAGCGTACAGAAACAATACAATGCCAACTACGAAACCTATATAACCAACAGTACGGGCAGTTCTTGAGTTTCTTGTAAAAGCCAAACAAAAAAGCATCACGCAGACAGCAAACAGAGTGTACGTCCCAGATAAGGCATTTCCTTGGCCAGATGTTAGCAAAATAAAGAGCAGTGAAATGTATGCTAGGAAAGTTTTTTTGTTGATTGTAAGTTTAGCAGGTTTTAGTAGCGTGGACATAGGTAGTGTCAAGTTTTTTGAGTGAATTGATTAAGTTGTTTAAAAAAGGATACCTCATCCCGCAACGCACAAAAGCTCTTTTTCAAATCAATTCTTAGTTCATTCCAAACATGCATATATTTGGCAATCAGATCGGAGGGTATTTCCTGTCCTTCATATCTCCAAACCATTGGTTCAATTCCCACCCTTTGAAACAGGTCGCGGCCTTTGCTGTTGGGATCAGGCCATTTTTGGGAGGACTCCACAAAGACAACCGGCGCTTCTGCCAGCTTGACGGTTAAAATACTGCTGTGAAAGCGGTCTGTAATCAGAAAATCAAGCATTGGAAAAACCCCAAGCCTGATATTAACAGACTGTGCCGCGCCGGGAATGGGCTTGCCGTTTAGGGTAAAATTGCCAAGATCTATTATGTCATAGCCTTTTTGTTTAAGCTGAGCGATGGCGGCTTTTTTCACTGCCCCGCCATAGCCGACGCCAGCCCAGGGCCTCTGTTTATTTATTTGGGGTTTTTGAACCAGTTCATTAAAATCATATTGCAGAGTGGGGTCCGGCATGAAATGGATGTCTTCTGGAGCCACCCCAAGCTGGATAAGATAGTTTTTGGTTGTCTTATCGCGGACCGTGATGTAGTCAAAATTTTTGATATGAGAGGCTATCGAAGCTAACTGCTTCTGATTTGCAATAAATTCCGAGTGCAATGGATCGGCTGACGCAGCATAGGAAATTTTCTTGATGCTATTTAATCCGGGCAAATAATAGATATTCGGAGGATGCGGAGCATACCTGCTATTTCTGGCTTCCCACACGGTATCACTGCCCACGAATACCGCGTCATAGTTTTGCTCTTCAATAAAATTGACGGCCTTTGGTAAATCGTCTGTGGAGCAGGACTTAGGAGAGAGAACAAGATAATCTTTGATAAACCTGTTTACGCTTTTAATTTTAGCTAGCATTTTTGGCCTAAAAAAAGGCGGGCGTTTGCCGATAATTTTGCGATGCTCTGTCCACCAAAGCTTGGCCGGGCAGTAGTCGATTATTTCCACCCTGGCGTCTGGGAACTGCCTAGACAAAGCCTTTTGTCCGCAATATGCCTGCAGGATAGAGCCGTCATTGACCACCCGGTGATATGTCAGAATGCCAATCTTCACGCGTCCATTCCCCTGGTGATCAGTTTATAGGCCAGGGTCAAGTCGCGCTGGTCATCTTCCCCTGCCAATTCAGTCAGGCCGGGACTGACGCAAAGCAGGGGATGTCTGCCCTTAATGCCGGTGAACATATCTCGGTCCACCTGTTCCAGGCTTTTGATGGGACCATAATCTTTGTTGGATTCAATAAACTCGCCATGCTGCTCAAAAAAATAAGTATCGGGATGATCTATCCAGATATCTGGCAACAAGGCCTCATACCGGGCATGGCTGTATTTTTGGCGATATGCTCTGGCAAAAAACCCGTGTTCCTTTGCTGCTTGATCGTTATTGAACTTATCGATAATCTCATGAACCAGGGATTGCTTGTACTCATCAATTTGTACCGGCCCGTTAAATCTTTTCTGGTCATTGATGTATATGCCAGGCACATAGCGTACGCCAAAGGCCTTGGTTTGGCTCCAATCGGCATTGATGCCCCCGCCCACCTTTTCCTTAAGGCCTGGAGCGGTTTTGCTTATGCGGTTTTTGATGCCCTGAGGCATAAACCGCGCAATTGTTTTAGCTGTCTGCTTCATAAGGCTCATGGACTGCGCCAGTGGAACTTGCAGGCCAGTTTGCCGGAGCCAGTTATTGACGTTCACGGAATAGAGGCGTGGGCTTTGGCCATGATCCGACACCAGCATGATATTTTGGGGCGAAAGCTCGGTGATAAGTTTTCCGATCTGCTCATCCATTTGGGCATAGAACTGAACTAGCCTTTCCTGGAACGGATTGGCGGGATTGCAATTATTTTGAATAAGGGGCTCAATCTCGCTCATGGCCAGGTTTTGGGTCCGGTTAAAGGCCATGTAGGCCACGAATCCATACTGAATACTAAAACGACCCTGCAAATTTAGAAAAGCCGCTGTTCTGAGTTGCGTCATCATCAACAGTTGGTTAAAGAATTGATCTATATCCTTGATCCCAGAAGAAACTGTTCTAAGGTCTAAAATATAACCATTTTTTTCCAAAATTTCCCGAATATCTTTTGGATGGCAAGCCTCTACCGGAATAATGGTAGAGCCGCTGGTAGCGGCACCGGCCCCTCCCCCTGAAACCGCAAAACCTTTCACCTCAGGCGCGGGCATCATGCTGGGAACATTCATAAATCCGACTGTATGCCCTCTTTCAGACAATCTTGCCCACAGTGGATTGATATCCGAATTATTGTTGTAATCCGAAGTGCTGAATTTATTGGTGGTGTCGTGTGTGCCGTCCAACTTGGGCTTGGCGTAGAATGCGCCAGATTCATACCCTGGTACGCCGCTTAAAATCTTGACCCATCCCCGGCTCCACAAGTCTTCCTCAAGATCAAGGCAAACGTTTTGATCCAGCAGTTTGTGCAAGTAGGGCATGGACATGGCCCGGATGATTCTCTTATCGCCTCCATCAAGGCCGATGGTTAGTATTTTCATGATTAACTGTCCTGGTTATGATGCACTTATTGCCAATCGGCGTAAGTTCCTAAGTAAAGGGATATCGTTAAACAATCTGGTAGTCAAGGCCCCAAGAAGCTGCACCGTCGCCAGCACCATGGCGTTAAGGCCGATTATAGCGCCAATTAACAGGTATACAATCCGAATTGAAACAATCAGATTCCTTTGGGCCAGCTTATCCATGGCCAGAGCAAGCGGGAAAAACACCAAAGAAACAAAGGTCAGATAGATTGTAAAAATAAATACATAAAAAACGGGTAAGGCTTCCAGATATTCAGGTGTTGTAAAAATCAAGATTGCGGGCTTGGAGATCAATACGGCGGTGATTGATATTGCTGCACCGGTAATTAAGGACCATCTGGTATAACCATTTACCAGTCCATAGAGTTGCTTGATTTTCTCCTGTGCCCACAGAGAAACTATTTCAGGAGTAATAGCGTTCTGGATGTTGTTCTGCATAATTTGCAATACTTTTGCTAACTGCCGGGCGATGCCGTAAAGGGCGACCTGGGTTGGGGTAGCCAGCACACCCAGCAGAAACATACCCCCGGTATCCGAGCCCAGCTTGAGATATCCTGTAAGATTCGTCTGAAAAAGGTTGGAAATAATTCGCTTACGGTGGTTTTTCAAAGATAACAAACCAAACCCGTCTGATCTTAAAATGATCGGCCTGATGTATAAAAGAGATAAAAATAAGGCCGGCAATGTGGTTACCAATATGCCTGCCGTTATAGACCATACCGCAAACTTAATGCTCAAAGGACCAAAATATAAAATATAGGTTGCAATCACCACCAAAGAAACGCTGGCCCCGGCCACCTGTGGAACTACTATAAGGACAAACCTGTCCTGTAACCTAAGTATAGCTGTATAAAATCCTTCAAACGCTATAAAAAAAGCGGCCAGAGCGTAGATTCGAAATAAAGGTACATAAGCCTGATCGTTATAAAAGGTCTGGGCAATCCAGCAAGACGCGGCGTAAGTCCCTAAACTGACAATAAGGCCGACAATCAAAGAAAGTGCAAAAGAAATAAAAAGTATGCCCTTGAGTTCGGCGTATTCCTGCTGCTCTTTAAATTGGGGAAAAAAGCGATAAATAAAATCATTGACCCGAAGTCCAAAGAACATGGCCAAAAAACCGAAAAAATTCATAACCACAAGGATGCGGCCATAGTCGTCGATGGGCAGATTTTTTGTTAAAAGTGCTGTTCGGCCAAGAGAGAGAAGCACCAAAAGAGCTGACCCTACAACACCAATGGAAAAATTTTTCCCTATACGTTTTAATAGGGGATTGTCTTTAAGAGAATTTTTATATTTTAAAAACAGTTGCATTAAGGGGTTGTTGAAAATTTAACCTTTAGTAAAGGAACCTTGCCTCTATTTTATCGGGTTGGGTTTTCGTAATGCCGACAGCTGACCTGTTATCCTGGAAATTGTGGTTTTGTTTCCCTGGAGTCCTCTTTTCAGGCGCTGGCAGTGGTATCTTGCCCTGCATCCCGCTCAGGTGGAGACTGCCGCCGGCAAGTTGCGCATGCGCATAAACTTGTAAGCAGCTACAGTCTAACAGATGTAGAGAGAAAGGCAAACATGTGTTCCTCCCAGATATCATCGTCCCGACTATCTGCAGTCTCTCTCAAGCTTTATAGGCTCCGATTTTAGCCCAAGTTGAGTCGCACGAACCGAAAATATCTCAACAGCTATGCTCGGCCCACTTCCTTAAATATAGTTATAAAGACTGGTTAAAACTAAGGGCTGTTAAAAACCTGAGAACCCTTTACAATTTGTTTCTTTTGAGTCGGGAATAAAGGCATTGGGCAGTTTGGCGCCACTGCCGAACATATACACGCAATTGTTCGATCCGAGGAGCCTCGCTTTCTGATTGGGCAAGATTTCGGCAATATTCACACCCAAGGGCTACAACGATCATCATGAAAAAGGTAACTATCCCCCCCAGCATGGCAATGATAAGCCGCTTTGGTTTGGATTTTTTCTCTGGCGGAATAGCTTGGTCCAGAATTTGTATCACTGCTACATCTCGTACCATATCCACCCGGGCAATCTCGACCATCCGGGTATAAAGTTGGTACAGGCCTTCTTGGAACTTAACTTCCCGATATAGTCGGATATATTCCAAACCCAACGCCGGGACTTTAGAAGTAGCAATGCAGACTTCACCGATGCAGGTCTGATCCGTCTGAGCTTCAGCAGCCCGCAGTTTTTCTTTTAGACTCTTAAGCTCGGTTTCCAGGTTGATGACCTGATAATTAAATGGCGTCGCCTGCTGATGCAGAACCTGCAGTTCTACCTCCTTGGCATCGATGGTAGCCCGCAAGTTAGCAATATATTCGAGCATCCCCTTGGTCTGATCTTCGATCTGGATGACGCTGCGTTGCTCACTAAAAGTGCGCAATTCTTCCTCGGCTTTGGTAAGTTTTTGGCTGGCCTGGGTCAACTCTTTCTCCAAAAAAGCCAGACGACTCATAGCTTCTTTAGAGGCCATTTGTTGTAAAAGATTATCCAGTTCTTCCACAAAGGCATTGGCTATTGCCGCTGCCTGCTGGGGGTCTTTGTCAGTCACCGCAATGCTGATTAATCCATCTTGACCAGCGTTGATCTCCGAACTGGCAATCAAGTTATTTCTTGCATCTTCAATATACTTTACTCCGTAAAGCTCCAGCAATTTAAAGCGTTCGACAAGGCGATCAAGTATGGTATTGCTGGTTAACATTCCCACATAGATCCCGCCAGGCGACTTGAGGCCCAGCATACTGGCGGCCATGCCTCCCAACCCACCGCTATCAACCGAAGGGAGAGTGCTACCTCCCAGACTGTCCAGCAGTTGGGCGCTCATAGTCATGTTTTGCTGTGGCGGCAACGAGCGCGCTGTTGCTGTATATTGATTGGGAACACAACAAAGAACCAGCAAGGTCAGCATTGGTACCGCGATGCTGGTATAAATAATCATCTGGCTGTGCTTGGCCAGCACCAGGAGGTAGTCCAGTAGGTGGACTTCCTCATCATCAGGAGTCGGTGCATTTACCGGTTCATTAGTTGCCAAACCAGGTTAAACCTCCAAATCTCAGGAAGTTAGGATTTCCTTTACCCGAACCGATTGTTTCAAGACCGTGGGCTTTTTAGTTTGATGAGCCAAAATTTATTGTATATTTAGAGGTACAGCTTATAATTAATTTTTTTTTATTCACTTGTCAAGTTTTCCTACATTTTTAATTTGCTTTTGTGATATTGTCAATTATTCTTCAATCTACTCACTCAAAAACGACGGGTACGGTTTGAATATCCAGACATCACGCGGCTTTTTTCCATTTATTGATCTCCAGTGCTAGGGAATGTTGAAATTGTTGCTGGATCAGGTCCATAGTAAAGTTGGTTTTGAGTTGGAAGATACTCCACGGTTTGCCGGGCTTGAGGTCATCTTTACGAGCCCTCAAGAGAAAGTTATAGGCGATCAACGAAATGCCCAGAGATTTTTCAATGCGGGGCAGTTTTTTGGTCACCTGATGTTCGCCTAATCCCAAACCGGATTTAAGCTCTTTGAAAAGAATTTCGATAGCCCAGCGCCGCTGGTAAATATCAATCACCTGTCTCGCGCTCAACTCCAGCAGATTGGTCACCAGGAGCTTCGTATGCTTGGGGCCGAGGTTACGCCCTTTCTTGGTTAAGACCACGGTGACATCTCCTACGTGCTGGAGACGGGTGTGTTTTTCAAAAATCCAGAAGGTCTTGCGCCCCTTGCAGTCAGGCCGACGCGGAATCCAGGTCTGGTGGTAACAAGAGTGTGGGGTGTGCTTCACCAAGTTCTTTAAACTTTTGCCGTCGGCCATTTTCCAGGTGCGGGCGATGGCAAACACGAACCCCCAGCGCCGTTGGGGATCATCTTGGTCCTTGGCCTGGATGAATTTCATATTGGCTTTGGCGGCAAAGGCGGCATCACCCACCACGATGACGACCT
>JAQVGZ010000075.1 GCA_028696455.1 Desulfotomaculaceae bacterium
GGGATATCGTGGGCACCGGCCGCGGCGCCAAGGTGCTGGCCTCAACCGATATGTTCTGCTTTGCCCCACCCGGCACGCCTGGGGAGGACATCCCCGCCGGCTGTCTCCACCCCCATTATTTATTGCGCCGGGTGGTCGCCGGGGTGCGCGACTACGGCAATAGAATGGGGATTCCGACTAATAACGGCTCGGTGCACTTTCACCGGGATTTCCGCGCCAAGCCGTCAGTTATCGTCGGCGCCTACGGAGTTCTGCCGGCCGAGCTATGCCGTAAGGGCAGGCCCCGGCCAGGTGACCTGGTCGTTTCTTTAGGTGGTCGTACCGGGCGGGACGGCATTCACGGCGCCACTTTTTCCAGTGGTGAGATGACCGACCGGACTATCGAGGTCAACTCCAGCGCTGTGCAAATCGGCCATCCGATTGAAGAAAAGCGCACCTTTGACGCTATCCTGGCCGCCCGGGACGAGGGTTTAATCCAGGCGATTACAGACTGCGGCGCCGGCGGGTTCGCTTCCGCCGTTGGTGAGATGGGCGAGGAAGTAGGCGCCAGGATCGCCCTTGACCGGGCGCCGCTGAAGTACCCCGGCCTGGCTCCGTGGGAAATTCTCGAGTCGGAAAGCCAGGAGCGGATGGTCCTGGCGGTAGCCCCCGAAAACATCGACCGGCTAATGGAAATATGCCGGGGCTACAACGTCGAGGCCACCGTACTCGGAGAATTCACCGGCGACCGGTGCTTTTCCGCCACCTATGAAGGCCGGGAGGTAATGAACCTGGAGATGACATTTCTTCATAACGGGCTGCCCCAGCGCTTAATGCGGGCCGCCTGGCGGCCGGCTGTGTTCGAAGAGCCGCCTGCTGCCGCAACGGCAGACTGGGCGGACCTGTATTGCCGGGTGATGGGACACTTGAACACCTGTTCCAAAGAGCCGATTGTCCGGCAGTACGACCACGGCGTTCAGGGCACCAGCGCCCTGCCTCCTTTTGCCGGCACGGGCGGGGACGGCCCGAACGATGCCGCGATTATGACACCGATCCTGGGAAAACCGTACGGAATGGTGATCTCCCACGGCCTGAACCCGGTACTGAACATGATTGACCCATATCAGGGAAGCCTGTGGGCAGCCGCCGAGGCGGTATCCAACGCAGTGGCCTCAGGCGCCAGCCCGCGAGAGCTGGTGTTGATGGACAACTTTATCTGGCCCTTCCCTGACGAAGAGCTGCTGGGCGCTCTGGACCTGGCCGTTGACGCCTGCGTAGACTTTGTCGGCAGCACGGGGATGCCGTTCATCTCAGGTAAAGACAGCCTGTCCAGCACTTACCGGGGTAAGGATGGCACGGTTATCAAAATTCCGCCAATACTGTGCATCTCAGCCTTCGGCCGGATTCCTGATGTTACTAAGACTGTATCAGCCGATTTTAAAAAAACCGGCAGTCAAATCGTCCTGGTCGGCTACCGCAATACCTCTGAAATGGCCGGCTCTGTTTATTACGATTTACTTGGATATATGGGAAATAACTTGCCCAGGCTCAGCCCGCCCAGGCTGATGCAGGTCTTTGAAGCGATCTATGGCGCCATTAAAGCAGGAAAACTTCTGGCCTGCCATGATCTTAGCGAAGGCGGCCTGGCTGCAGCGCTGGCGGAAATGTGTTTTGGTGGCTCTACCGGTGCTCAAGTGGAAATACCTGCTCAGGAAAAGGCCGAGTATTTCCTTTTCAATGAAACGGCAGGTTGCTTCCTGGCTGAACTGTCGGCCGACGACAAGCCAAATGAAATTTTCGGCAACGTTCCGTGCCAGGTAATCGGAAAAACCATCGCCAGCAGCTTCATATCAGCTGTCCAGGCAGGAGAGCTGCTGTTCAAGGTGGAGCTGGACCAGCTAAAAGAAGCCTGGCAGCAGCCGATGAGGGAGGTGTTCCGGCAATGAAAAGGCCACGCGTATGCATATTAAGGACTGACGGAATAAACTGTGATGAGGAAACTTTTTATGCTTTTGAAAAAGCCGGGGCGGAAAGTCAAATGGTGCATGTCAATCAATTAAGAGGCCAAAAAAAGCAGCTGGCTGACTACCAAATTATGGCCCTGCCCGGTGGTTTTTCCTACGGCGACGACGTCCATTCCGGTAAAGTCCTGGCCGTGGAGCTAACTTCCTTTTTAAAAGAACAGCTAAGCGAGTTTGTAGCCTCCGGGAAATTGATGATCGGTATATGCAACGGCTTTCAAGTGCTGGTCCGTACCGGGCTGCTTCCTTATCAGAACCTGGGAAATATTGAAGCCACCCTGACCACAAACGACAGCGGGCACTTTGAGTGCCGCTGGATCACCCTGCGGGTGGAGCAAAGCCACTGTGTATTCACCCGCGGTATGGCGGGTTCGCTAATAGATATCCAGGTGGCCCACGGTGAGGGTAAATTCTATGCAAACCCGTCTGTTATTGACCAAATAGAAAAAAACGGACAGATGGTTTTTCGCTATGCCGGCATGGACGGTAAGCCGGCTTCACTTTATCCGGCCAACCCGAACGGCTCTTTAAACGCGATAGCCGGCATATGCGACCCAACGGGCCGGATTATGGGCATGATGCCGCACCCGGAGCGGTATGTGGAAAAAACCCACCACCCGAACTGGCGCCGGATGCCGGTAAATACCGTACCCCACGGCCTGGCCATCTTTAAAAATGCGGTTGATTATGCCAGACAAATGTAAAGAACCAAGGTATACATTACGAAAAAGGCTGTAGAGATTTAATTACTCTACAGCCTTAAAAAAAAGACAGACCCAAAGTCTGCCATTCATCCTGCTATTTTTACGGTATCTTATCTTTTATCTATCGGGACGTAATCACGCCGTTTGGCAACACTTTTATACGCCGGCCTGATAATTCTCCCGGTATTTACAATTTCCTCAACGCGGTGCGCGCTCCAGCCCGCTATTCTGGCTACAGCAAAAATCGGAGTAAACAATTCCAGCGGGATGCCCAACATCCGGTATATAAACCCCGCATAGAAATCAACATTAGAGCTTACACCTTTATACATTTTACGGTGCTTTCCGATTACTTCGGGAGCCAGTTTCTCCACTTTCATATAGAGCTTATGTTCATCCTCCAGACCTTTTTCCTTGGCCAGTTGTTCAACATGACTCCTCAGAATAAGGGCTCTAGGGTCAGATATTGAATAAACAGCGTGCCCCATACCATAAATAAGCCCTGAGCGATCAAAAGCTTCCTTTTTTATTAATTTGACCAGATAATTTTCAATCTCTTCATCGTCATTAAAATCTTTTACGTTTTGTTTCAGATCTTCAAACATCTGGACGACCTTAATATTGGCTCCCCCATGCCGGGGTCCTTTCAGTGACCCCAGCGCTGCGGCTACAACAGAATAAGTATCTGTTCCAGATGATGTCACTACGTGTGTCACAAAAGAGGAATTGTTACCACCACCATGATCAGCATGCAGCACCAGGGCAATATCAAGCAGATGTGCCTCAAGTTTGGTAAATCTACAGTTTGGCCTGAGCATGTGCAGTATGTTTTCGGCTGTTCCATAGTCCGGCCTGGGGCTGTGGATAAACAGGCTATTATTCCCGTAATAATGAGTGTAGGCCTGGTAACCATACACAGCAAGCAATGGAAAACAGGCAATCAACCTGATACATTGTTTCAATACATTGGCGACAGAAGTGTCATCAGCGTTATCATCAAAACTGTATAAGGACAACACACTCCTCGCCAGGATGTTCATTATATCCTTGCTTGGCGCCTTCAAGATCATGGAGCGGGCAAAATCATCGGGCAGGTTTCGGTATTCGGAAAGAAGCCGCTCAAAATTCATTAAATTTTCTTTATTAGGAAGCTCGCCAAAAAGCAATAAATAACAGGTCTCTTCAAAACCAAAGCGGCCGTCCCTGGAAAAACCGTCAACCAGGTTAGTTATGTCTATGCCTCTGTAGATCAATCTACCCGGGACAGGTATAGTCTCGTTTTCATCAATGATGTAGGCATGTACCTCACCAACTTCAGTTAGACCAACGAGCACCCCTTTACCGTCCAGATCACGAAGCCCGCGCTTGACATTATACTTGCTGAATAACTGGGGGTCAATCAAACTATTCTTATGAGCTATTTTGCTTAGTTGATTAATTAAATTCCCTTCAAACTCTCCAGTTTTTAGATCATTCATATAATATCTCCCCTACAGATTAAGCTGCCAAAAGTTTGTGAAACCATTCACTTGCCGGATCCAAAAGTTCTTTCATATTGCAGATTACCTACAAGTAAGGACAGCCCATGGTACTTTCCCCACCCAAGTAATAACGTCAGGAACAACTTCTGACTTAATAATACTTAATTATACATAATCAAAGAACTAAAAACAATATTTTTTTGTTAACTAGTAATAATTACCCGGTGATTTTAGGTCAATCCTGCACAAAAGAGTAGCATACTGTGACCGCTCATAAGAAACACTAGATGGTGAAAATATTTTTCGGAGGGGAATTGCGTTGCCTAAATTCCACTTTATGCTGACAACAATAGTTTTTCTACTTTTTTTATTTGCAGGAGCGGGCCCTAAGACAGCTTTGGCTACGAGCCCGTCTCCGGAACGAACCAGTATCATTATTGATATGGACAAGCTAACCCTGACTGTCTTTGAGGGCGGAGAGCTCTTGCGGCAGTATCCGGTAGCTATGGGCAAGTATGAAACACCCACTCCGGTGGGCAATTGGGAAATTATTTCACAGTATACAAACCCGCCCGATGTTATGGGCACACGCTGGATGGGCCTGAATATTCCCTACGGAACTTATGGTATTCACGGAACCAATGCCCCCCATAGTATCGGCAGCTTTGCCAGCCACGGCTGCATTAGGATGCACAATGCCCACGCCGAGGAGTTATACCGTTATGTCACACATGGAACACCAGTTACTATTGTAGGAACACCTTTCGGCGCGCCGGGCACTCCACCCCGCGTACTGAAATATGGGCATGCGGGACCGGCTGTTCTAGAGGTGCAGAGAGCTCTGAAAAGGCTGGGGTATCTCAAATGGAATCCTGACGGCTTCTGGGGGCAGGGGACTGAAAAAGCAGTAAAAAAGTTTCGTGAGGATAACCATCTTGCCGGACAAAACAGGGTGGACGACCAGGTCTATAAACTTCTTGGTTTCTAAGGTTAATTCACTTCTAAACCCGTCAATATCTTTATTAATTTCAAGAAGGGGGGAATTTCTTTAAAACACGGTACCCCGTATTCCGCTGGGCTGCTGTAAAGCCGGACGCCTGGATGCAGTGCACTATTTCTGTAACCGGAACCCTGTAATTAACCCCAGCGGCTCGGACAACATTTTCCTCCAGCATGGCGCTGCCGAAGTCATTGGCCCCAAAGGCCAGGGCGACCTGGGCCAGCCTGGCGCCCTGCGTAACCCAGGAGGTCTGGATGTTGGGTATATTGTCCAGCATCAGCCGGGCCAGGGCCAGAGTTTTTAAATAGTCCACCCCGGTCGCAGTATCGCCGCCCAGCGCGGTATTTCCAGGCTGATAGCTCCAGGGGATAAAGGCGGTGAAGCCGCCGGTGCGGTCCTGCTGCTCACGCACCCGGATCATGTGCAACACCCGCTCCGCGTAAGTTTCTACATGGCCAAAAACCATAGTGGCGGTGGTCTTTAAGCCAATTTGATGGGCTTCCGCCATTACTGCCATCCACTGCTCCCAGGATAACTTGTTGGGGCTGACTATACGGCGAACCCGGTTGACCAGAATTTCGGCGCCGCCGCCCGGCAGGGAATCCAATCCCGCCTCCTGCAGCTTTAATAAGACCTCACGCAGTGACAGGCCGGAGGTCTGGGCCATATACGCAACTTCCGGCGGGGAAAAAGAATGAATATGGATATGGTAACGCTCTTTAATCGAGCTGATGAGCTCCAGGTAATAGTCCAGACCCAGCTTCGGGTGCAGCCCGCCCTGGATCATCACCGCCGTACCGTCAGCAGCTAAAGTTTCTTCAATTTTTTGAAAAAGGTCTTCCTTACTGATAATATAAGCGTCCGGGTCATCTTCCCTCCGGTAAAAGGCGCAGAAGCGGCAGCAGCAGCTGCAGACATTGGTGTAGTTGATATTTCGATCAACAATAAAAGTGACCAGGTCGCCGGGGTTCACCCGCCTGCGCACCAGATCAGCAGCCCGGCCGAGCGACAACAAATCGGGTGAGGCCATCAGGACCACACCCTCTTCATAAGTGAGCCGCCCACCCTGGACAGCCTTATTTAAAATAAACTCATGGTCGTTCATTATTACTCACCCCAGACCTGAAGGCAGACTCTTTCATCAATCAACCCGCTCTTATAAGCATAATCATAAAAAGTCAGCAGCGCTTTCCTGGATTCCTCACCAAGCTCATATTGCATAATCTGAAAGTAATCCTCGATTACAGACTGCGGCAGGCCGGTTCTTTGCTGAGCCTTGGCCATCAGGGACGGATACTGGGCAAACCCAATTTTTAAGGCGTCCAACAATGTTTTACTAAGCAAGTCCACTGACTCGGCGTTGTGCTCAGCGTAATCCCGGCGCACCACCCATAAAGCGTAAACCATTTTCGCACCGGTAAACTGCTTCCACGCCTCGCCCAGGTCAGTCACCTGATATAACCCGTTTTGCTGGATCACAAACTGGTGCGCCCGCATCGCGTCATCTCCGATTAATAGTGCCCCGTCTGCTCTCTCCATCATGCGCTCAAGGTCAGGCGCCACTGTTTCAAACTCCACATCAAGGTGGTAGTAGTGCTCGAAAAGAATCTTTAACAGCACAACTGAAGTGGCGGAAGAACTGGTCAGGCATATTTTTTTACCCTCAAGTTCTGTCACCGGCCCTTTGCTGAAAAGCAGGATGCTTTCCACCCGGCCATCGGCGCTAATGGAAAGGTCGGGAAGAATGAGGCACTGATCTACGTTGCGGGCGTACTCGATTGATGACATGGGGGTAACGTCCAGCAGATCGCTCAGTAAAAGACGGTTCAAGGTAGTAGGCGGTCCCTTTACCAACTCAGCCTCCAGGGGCAGCAGCCCCTCTTCCAGGGGGTGATAAACCGGGAGGCAGTTAAGATAATCAACCTGCCCGAGACGTATTCTGGACACTAAAAACCCTCCTCAACAACATTATACAAGGTATCACGCTCTACTGGAATAAACCCCGCTGCTTTAATGGTTTTTATTATCTCTGCCTTCGTAATAAACTGACTCGTTTCCGCACCCGCATCATGGGCAATTTTTTCCTCCACCACGGTGCCGTCCAGGTCGTCTGCCCCAAAAAATAGGGCAACCTGGGCTAATTTCAAACCAATATAGATCCAGAAGGCTTTGATATGATCAAAATTATCCAGCATCAGCCTGGCCACCGCCAGGGTCTTTAGATCATCATAACCGGTGGAGCTGGGGAGCTGGAGCGGCTCCAGGCCGGTATTCCGGGAGTGAAAGGTCAGCGGAATGAAAGTCAAGAACCCCCCTGTGCGGTCCTGAGCCTCGCGTAGACTGATCAGGTGATCCACCCGCTCCTCCACGGTCTCCACGTGGCCGTATAACATGGTGGCGTTTGTGCGCATGCCCAGTCTGTGCGCGGCAAGGTGCACCTCGAGCCAGCGCTCGCCACTGATCTTCTTGGGGCAGATTATTTTACGCACCCGCGGCGCAAAAATCTCGGCGCCCCCGCCGGGCAGCGAATCAAGCCCGGCCGCCTGCAATAAAGCCAGCACTTCCTCTACCGGCTTATGGTGTAATTTAGCCAGGTAGTCCACTTCAACTGCAGTAAAGGACTGGATCAGAACACCCGGAAGCGCCTGTCGCAGCCGCTGCAGCATCTCGACGTAATAGTCCAGTTTTAAACCGGGGTTCAGGCCGCCGACCACATGAATCTCAGAGATCCGCTCTTTTGCTGAGGCTAGTGCCTTTGCTTCGATCTCGTCCAGGCCGAGGGTATAAGCATGCGGGTCTCCTGCCTCCCGGCCAAAGGCGCAAAGCTTGCACAAGTTCTCGCAAATATTGGTGTGATTGATATGCCGGTTAACGATAAAATAAGCTTTATCTCCATTTTTCTGGCGGCGCACCCAATTAGCGAGGGAGCCCAGCGCCAGGAGGTCTTTAGTCTGATAAAGGCGGATGCCGTCTTCCCGGCTCAGTCTGGTACCGGACAAAACTTTTTGGCCCAGATCAGCCAGTTCGCCGTTAAGTATGTGGTCCATTACGCGTGCCCCCTCTTTAGATTATGAACACCGGGTCTACAACCCGCAGCGGTCACTTAAATCACCTGCAGGGGATAAATTATATCCAGGAAGGTAAATATGAACATGACTACACTCAAGGTTCCGTTTAGATTAAAAAAAGCAACACCAGCCCGGGACAGGTCATCAGGCCGGACCAGAATATGCTGGTAAAAAAGAATCCCCACAGCTATGAACACCCCGGCCAGGTACAAAACACCCAGTTTAAGGAGCAAGCCTGTAGACAAGAATAATAATGCCGCCGCTACGTGAAACAAAACTGAAATATGGAGCGCCCGCTTAATACCAAACCTGGCCGGTATGGAAAAAAGCCCTTCCTTTAAGTCAAAAGCATAGTCATCACAGGCATAGATGATATCAAAGCCGGCAACCCAGAAAAGTACTCCAAGCGCCAGGACAACCGGCGCCAAATGAATAGAACCGTTTATCCCAATCCAACTGCCCAGCGGGGCCATGCCCAAAACAGCTCCGAGGACCAGGTGACAGGCCCAGGTGAAGCGCTTTGTATAAGAGTAAGTCAACAGCGCCAGCACCGCGAACGGGGAAAGCTGGAAAGCAAGCGGGCTTAGCTGGTGTGCTGAAAAAAGCAATATAACAAAAGAAATTAGAACATATACCCACACCTCACCCACACCCAAAAGGCCTTTTGGCAAGGCTCGTCCCGCAGTCCTGGGGTTTTTGGCATCAATATGACGGTCAATGACCCGATTTAAGGACATAGCCGCCGTGCGGGCGCCAACCATGGCCAGAGTGATCCAGAGCAGGTCGTGGGCTGTGGGGATCCTTTTCTCTGCCAGCAAAGCGCCTGAGTAGGCAAAAGGCAGGGCAAAAACAGTATGCTCGAATTTGATCATCTCAAGAAAAACTTTCAGCTTGCTAAAGGCCATATTTTCTCCATTTGCTGTCAACCAGCAGTTTTACTCGCTCTTCCATAATAACATCGCCGGGCCACTCGCGCAGGTGACCTTCCGACGGCCACTTCCTGGTGGCATCAATACCCATTTTTGTACCAAGGTGCGGCAGCGGTGAGGCGTGGTCCAGAGCGTCCAGCGGACCCTCTACCATCACTACATCCCTTTTAGCATCGATGTTGTTAAATACCCGCCACATTACCTCCCGGACATTTTGCACATCCACATCACCGTCAACCACGATAATCAACTTGGCCAGCATCATCAGCCCGAGCCCCCACAGCGCCGACATCACTTTTTTAGCCTGGCCGGGGTATTTCTTATCAATTGATACTATTACGCAATTATGAAAAACCCCCTCAAAAGGCAGGTTCAAATCAACTAATTCTGGAATCATTACCCTGATCAGCGGCAGAAAAATGCGCTCGGTAGCCTTACCCAAGTAGGCGTCTTCCATTGGCGGACGGCCGACTATGGTAGCCGGATAGATTGGTTCTTTCCGGCTGGTCACACAAGTCAGGTGAAATACCGGGTATTGGTCGGCCAGGGAGTAGTAGCCGGTATGGTCTCCAAAAGGCCCTTCCAGCCTTTTTTCCAGGGGGTCAATATAACCCTCTAAAATAATCTCCGCATTTGCCGGCACCTCCAGGTCCACCGTTTCGCATTTGACCAGTTCTACCGGCTCTTTGCGCAGAAAGCCGGCAAATAGCATTTCATCAATACCGGCCGGCAGCGGCGCCGTGGCCGCGTAAATCACTGCCGGATCAGCCCCCAGGGCAACAGCAACCGGCATCTTGCCGCCATTCTCAACCAGGCTCATATTGCCGCAGTGACCGGCAGCATCCTTATGAATATGCCAGTGCATACCGGTAGTATGGTCGTCGTAAACCTGCATGCGGTACATTCCCATATTCCGGCGGCCAGTTGCGGGATCTTTGGTAAAAACCAGGGGCAGGGTGATAAACGGCCCACCGTCCTCCGGCCAGCACTTCAACACAGGCAGTTCCGCCAGGGAGGGACGGTCCTTTTGCACAATTTCTTTGCAAGGGCCGGTTTTAACAGTTTTAGGAATAACAGCCGCCAGCTGAGTTAGCTTGGGCAGCGATTTGAGCTTATCTAAAAAGGTAACCGGAAGCTCCGCCGGGTGGATTATCGACAGCAACTCCGCACTGATCCGGTCCAGGTCATCCACCCCGAGGGCTAGTTTCACCCGTTCTAAGGCGCCAAATAGGTTGGTGACCACCGGCATTTTATAGCCTTTAACATTTTCAAAAAAAAGCGCCGGCCCCCCACTCTTTACTACACGGTCACTGATTTCAGTAATTTCGAGCGCCGGGTCTACTTCCACCTTAATCCTTTTTAAGAAACCACGCTTCTCCAGGTCTGAGATAAAGGCACGCAGATCAGGGTAAGCCACCATAGCACCCCCTCACCGAATATTAGCAATTTTTTAACAACTTTCCGCTCCCACGTAGCAACGCCACAATGCCACCGGTGAGCTTATGGTTAACTCCTAACTTGAAAGGGCGTACGCCAGACCGGGGTATTACCCTACCTGGCGCCGTAAAACCACCTCATTGTCCGAACACAAACTAACTAACTGTCCCAGGACATCTCTTTCCGGCCGTTCCGGCAGCATCGACAAATAATTCATGGCCTCCTCCAGGTAAACAGTCCTTTGCTCAAAACTAACACCATATTCTCTCAGTCCGTAAGCCATACCCAGGTTCCGGCCAAAATTACGCAAGATCTGCTGCTCATCCTCTGGCGCGCCAGCCAGACGGGCCCCAAGAAAACAGCAGCCGGCAAAAATTTCCGCACTATCTTTGCGCACTATTTCGTAAAACACCCGCGGCGCCGGCCCCATCCTTCTTTTTATAATGCCACCCTCGTTAATCATACCGATGATCTCAGCCAAATTCAGGAGCATGCCAGTTATGCCTGCTTTAATTAAGACAGAATAGGCCTTGCTATAAAGATAGTCCCCTATTAATACAGGAAAGCAGACCTCATCCAGCAATCCGGGGCCCCGTCTCTGGCCTGAATTACGCTCAGCAATACTGTCATGTGCCCTGAAAGCCATATAGGCCAACTGGAAAACACTCGCCAGGGCGATTGTTTTACCGGAATCACCGCCATAGGCACGGGAGGACAGGATGACCAGCGCCGGTCTTATAATCATATCTGCCTGCGAGAATTCAAAACCGGCCATTCTTGTTACCAGGCCCATATCAGCGGGTAGTTCTCTATCAATGAAATCTTTTACTTGACCCAGGTCACTACCTATTAATTGCAAGATATTATCCAACATTAAGCGCAGGCTCCTCCTTTGCTAATCCTGTATATATTCGGTGCGGCCTCGCGATTTCCTCCATAAAAATTAGCAGGCCCTGCAACATTCTTATTGCAAGACCTGCTAATTTCTACTACCGTTGGTACTAATAAATATCCCCCCTAGAGATTTACAGCTTCCTTCAGACAAGTTTCCTGAGCAATCCCCCGCTTAACTTCTTTGGCACTCATATTCTTTGCGCAAAATTGGTC
>JAQVGZ010000162.1 GCA_028696455.1 Desulfotomaculaceae bacterium
GATGGGGAGTACCTGAGTGATTGGGCTGTAACTGGGGAATCTGTGGAGTTGATGCGGGCGCTTGGTTTGGCCCGTTATATCAGTGGTTGGGGGTGTGCCCTTGAAAGTGGCGTTGTTGAGGCATTAGGCAAAGAATTCACCTACCAACAGGCCGTTGAGTACGCCAGGCCAATTCAGGAGGCCAAGGATGCAAAGAAGGCTAAGAAAGCAGCGGAACGCCAAGCTAAATTTGATGAGGCGCGTAAAACAGGGAAACCGGTCCTGCTCCATCGGTGGATGTCTGATTGTCACGATCTAAACGAAGAATGCAGCCTTGACAGTAATTATGAATATGCAATGCCGGACGGTACAGTTAAGCACGAATGGCATCATACTTGGTAAGCAAACGAGCCGAGCCGGGTTGGGCCCGGCAGAAAGAAAGGGGGGGATTAAAAATGTATAGAAACGCTTGCGGCACCATTGCCGAAGACTGCAACAACTGCCCGTACAATGCGGGCATAGAAGAAGGCTCAGCCCGGATCGCCGGGCCTTGCGGCCAGCAGAATTGCTGGTTTAGCTGCACGGTTTGCAGACACAACAACATGCAAACCTGTGACATTGGCGGCGAATACTAGGCTTCAACCTACGCCCACCCCTAAAACTCCGGGGTGGGCTTTTTTATTTCTCAATAAATAATTGCCAGACTGGCATATTTCCAATTTCCCGTGCATATGCTGCGAGTAACGCAGTCGCAAGCGACGAGTAACGCAGCAGTCATAGGGCGATTCTACCCTATGTGAAAAAGTATGTTTTTAAGAAAAAGCCAGGTTCGGGAATGTCCCGGCCTGGCTTACTTTTTGGGACTTTCTTTTTTTAGAGTGCTTTCAGCTATGTCTTTAGCGGCTTTATTAATGTCGTAGCTATCGCGGTCAAGGGTTTTGTCCTTATATGGAGTGGTAATAAGTCTAATCACAATTAACACCTCTAAAATAATTATTTCCATAGTGGCTGTAGCATATACTGTACAGGAGGTGCTTCTGTTATGAACTTACCATCGGATGTCGAAGAAATAATCACGGCCATTTATAATAAAGGCAAGAAATTAAACCCAGCGCTTACAGAGGAGACTTTTTTTCGAGAAATTTTAGCATTCTGGCTAGAACAATATGAACGCCCGGAACCAATAAAAACAAAAAAAGATGTTAGGCTTTGCAATAGATTGAAACAAATATTTAAAACCCACAACAAAACTATAACTGATATTGCTGCCATGATTGGAATCGATCGACCACACCTCAGCAATATTGCAAATGGTAAGGCAGAGCCTTCTATTACGGTTGCTTTATTGTTGGAGCAGGCTACTGGTGAAAAACTACAAGAGTTGTTTTATTTAGAACCCATTGGCAAGGAATAAAATGCTGGTGGGTTTTATTCTTTCGGAATATTGGACAAACATGTTGTCGTATAATTTACAAAACAAATTTCGTAAAAAACAATAAACAATAAATTCCGAAAGGCGGGAAAATCATGATTGTTAGAATCAATGGTCGCGTCCTCAATGATAAAGTCCCGGAAACTACGTCGGTAAAAAAGGATTCCTTTTCCTGGACAGTAATTAAGCCTAACCCGAAGACTGATCTGGAACCAAAACAACAGCCGGAACACACGCCAGAAAAAGAGCTCCCGGTCGGCGCTGAGCCCTTGCGAGTCCGTATAAACCGCATCCAAAAGTCTTTAAAAACCTATCTAGTACCGGTTGTTTCTGGTATTAATTTTTTGGCCGCTTACCCTGTTTCGGCGGCCGCCAACCAATACGGTGTTGCAACTGCTACTAGCACAACCATTACTGCAGCTACGACTCCTGGGTTTGGTGGTATGGGTATCGCCTCAGCCCTTACCCCGATTATAAATATGCTTCAGGAATTGGCCCTGCCGGTGGGCATTGCCATGGCCATCTGGGGGTTGATCGAGATCATTATCGGTAATCCGGGAGGGAAAGACAAAATCAAATATTCGATTCTTGGTTACGTGGGGTGCTTCGTTATTCCATATTTCTTCTATAAAATAGGGACCGCATTTCAGAACATGCCACTGGGTTAGAGGGGGCTCAATAAATGCCTGGAATCATTGCCTGGCTTGCGGGCCTGGGCCTTGCTAAGTTGGCCGGCTTACTGGCTACTGTGTCAGCGGCGGGGGTACTATTTTACCACTACAGCTATCAAATCTGCTTGATGGGTGCAATGGTCAGTCTGCTATTCACCATGTTCGGCTTTCGTCTGGCCCGGACCGGCGTAATGTTCTTTGTTGCGGTATATGTCGTTGTTCAAGTGTTGGGGGTGGCCTTAAGACAGTAAGAAAGGGGATGATTTTATGAAAGCATGTCCTAAATGCAAGGGAGGAAAAGTTATTATTAAGAATAAGAATCTTCAAATGTGCGATAAGTGCTGGGGAAAAGGGACAATACATTAAAATGATTAAGGATAACTTAAATACAAGTTTATCGAATAGAAATATAAAATCTAAAAATACAGACGATATAACCTTTGTCATGGGAAGCCAGCAAGGTAGGCCGGTTTCATATATTGATGTCGAATGGTATGAAAAGAAACCGTTCAGACTGCAGCTGGGCGACTGGTTTCAGGTAGTTGATCCAGGGCACAAAATTATTCGGGTCCGACCAGACACGTCCGTTAGGAACTGGCACACGGAAGACATAGCCAAGTCTATCGCTGATTCTTTCCGGGTACCGCTGGATCGGTTCTATT
>JAQVGZ010000076.1 GCA_028696455.1 Desulfotomaculaceae bacterium
GCCAACAGCAGCGCGGTGATTGCTGTTTCCCGGGAATTGTCCGAAAAGTACGATGCGCTTTACCGGCGAGAGATTCATGTGGTTAAAAACGGGGTAGACGTGGATCATTTCCGGGCACAGAAAACCCTGAGGCCAGTGGCGGAAATGGATGGAATACCCCAACCGGTGCTGATGTATACCGGCTCGATCAACTCCTGGGTTGACCTGCCGCTGTTAATCAGTCTGGCTGACGCCAGGCCCGGCTACTCACTCGTATTAATCGGCCATTATTACGAAGGCACCACCGACAGCAGCCGCTGGCAAGAGCTGATCGGTAAAAGCAATGTATACTGGCTGAAAAGCAAGCCCTACTCGAGGCTGCCGGAATATATTCAATACGCCTCAGCGCTCCTTTTGCCCCGGACGGAAGCCGAACATTCCCGCGCCTCAGACCCGCTCAAACTATACGAGTACCTGTCTACCGGCAAACCGGTGATTTCCACGGCACTGCCGGCGGTAGAAGACTTTCGTGAATTTGTACATGTGGCAAGCCAGTCTGGCTTTGCCACTGCTGTCGACAACGCGATTAAAACGCATAACCAGGCCAAGGCCGAACGTCAGGCAAAAATGACGGAAAAACACTCCTGGCCGGCAAGGGTGCAAGAAATATCGGACATTTTATTTTACACCAGCGGAATAACTTTGTAAGTGAAGTGGCTGAAGTCAAATAATCTGATAAAGGTCGCTGATCATCCATGCCAGGCATGTTAATCAATCAGGCTAAAAACTTACTGATCAAAATTGAATCAATTTGGGAGCAAGGCTTTGTCTCCAGCGTGACCGGCGCCTGCACGCGCCGCTTACAGGCGGTTTATCAAGCAGGTTATATCAGTCATCTGCTGAACCGCAATTTGGTCGGAGAAAGCTACGCCTACCAGCTCCTGCAAAAACTTGCCGGGGCTCTTGCAAAGCAGCTCAAAATACCGGAGTTGCTTCGTATGCGGCTGCCCGCACTTACCTACGGGAGTGTACTTGCACTGGCCATACTAGCTCTCCTTTCTTTTTTCTTTTTACCGTGGAAGCTGGCGCTGGTAGCTGCAGGAGCTGTGCTGCTCATCATCGGGGTGTTTTACCGGACGGAGGCCGGTGTGTACGCCGCGGCCCTGCTGCTTCCCTTTGTACCTTTCAAGGCGTTATTCGGGCTGGCTGTATTGACCCTGGCCTCTCTAATTTATAAAATTACCGTCCGGCCCCGCTTTCGCTTTTATCTGACGCCATTATTAATCCCGCTGCTGTTGTTCTTTGTCATTATGTTCTATGCAACAGTTACCTCGGTTTCTTTTTGGGATAGCGCCAGTGAATTTTTGATCCCCGTCACCGGTTTAATCTATTTATTGGTTATCATCAACACCTTTGACAACCGTGATAAATTGAATAATCTAATCTTTTGTGTGGCCGCAGCCGGCCTGATTACGGCAGGCTACGCCATCTACCAGTATTACACCGGCGCAAGTGTGGTAGAGCTAAGAAAAGAATGGGTTGACCTGACGCAAAACCCGGAAATTAAAAACCGGGCTTACGCAGTTTTTGAGAACCCTAATCTACTGGCCCAGTACCTGGTTTTGCTGGCAACCCTGACCCTGGGGGCCGCCTTTAACGCGGTGAGGACCGGACAACGGTTATTTTACGCCGCTACTTTTGCCCTGGCCGCCTTTTGTCTGGTCCTGACCTGGTCCAGGGGCGGCTGGCTGGCGTTGGTGGCAGCCCTGTTAATTTTTGCAGTATTTAAAAATAAACTGGTAATACATTTGCTGGTAATAGCCGGAATAATGGCTTATTCGGCCATGCCTCAGGCCATCATCAGCAGGCTTTCCACGATCACTTCTTTAAAAGATACCTCCAACGCTTACCGGCTGGATACCTGGTTTTCAGCATGGGACCTGATCAAGACCCACTGGGAAACCGGGGTAGGATTGGGGAGAAAGGCTTTTGCCAGGGTATATTATACCCACATGATCAATTCCAATGTGGTGCCTCACTCACACAACCTGTATTTACAGCTTATAAGCGAATTTGGTATACTTGGCCTGGCGGTGTTTTGCTGGCTGTTCCTGGGGATCTTTCGACTTGGGCTCAAGCTTAGCGCAGCAAGTGACGCCTTCACCAGAAACTTGAATGCAGGGGTGCTGGGGGCGCTGGCCGGGTTTTTAACTCATTCGGTTGTTGACTATTTTCTCTGGTACTACAAGCTGGGTATATTCCTCTGGCTGCTGGTAGCCATAATCCTGGTCCTTGAGAAAATATCAATTCGGCCGACAATCCCTGAAAGGAATGAATAAGATGCGGAAAAATACAGGCAAGGCAAAATTCAACTTCGTAGATTTCATTATCATTGCCCTTATTGTCGCCGTGGTAGCAGCCGGGGCGTACAAGCTATTTTTTGTAAACAGAAATCTAGCCGAGCAAAACGGCTTAATTGAGTACCAGGTCTTTATTGAAAAAGTACGTATGCCAACAGTTGAAGGTATAATTGAAGGGCAACCAGTGCGGGATGTACAAACAAACATCGCGATGGGCGAGGTCATTAGCAAGGAAGTATCGCCTTACCAGGAAGCTGTGCCTACTCTTGACGGCAGGGTTGTAATGGCGGATGTGCCGGAAAGATACAATGTAATCATTACTGTCGCTTCGCCTGCTATTGTAACTGACAATAATATTATGATCGGTAATAAGGAAATTAAGATTGGTGGGCCAATATCCATTAAGAGTAATATTTTTTCGGTGACTGGTATTTTTTACGGTGTAACTGTAAAATAAATATACTTTGTAAAGACTTCTACAAGGTAGCTGGTTATAAAAAGACATCTCTTTTTGCGAGATGTCCTTTGTTTAATAGACCTCAATGCTATCGTGCTTTAATCACAGGCCTCAACTATAAGCCTTTGACACCCCCGGGTACCCGTTCCGAATAGTTCATACTGTACTAACAATACCACTTGAGGGGCGAAGACTATGTTTCTACCTCTTGTCTGAAGGTTCCCGTTTGCCGTGTATTAACATCACCTAAGGTTTCGTCGGGCATTTTGTCTGTCGTTTCAACCGTACCTGAGCGAGTGCCTGTGTTGTTGCTGCCCGTTTCACCGGTGGACGTCCCCGGTTTAGTCCCGGGATCATTGTCTTCCGGTGTAACCGGTGTAATCGTTACTGTGCCACCCCCGGTTGAACTACTGCCGCTGCCGGGGTCTGTTTGATCATCCTCGCCCGTTTGGTTAGTTTCCTGCTTACCGGCAGGTTTAGTTCCGCTTTGACTTGGCGTAGTCTTAGTACCGGCCGGCTCCTGATCCTGATTGACAGTGTCCTTCTTTTCATCAGCTTTTGGCTTTACTGCCGTTTTTGAACTCGCTGAGCCGGTATTCTGACCTTTTAGCGGGGTATCCAGGACTACATTGGTCACTGTCTCACCTTTAAATAGATTGGCTACTACCTGTTTGGCCTCAGAGGGATCTACTCCCCAATAGCTGCCCCCGTTAATATTCACCGGACGACCCGGTAAGGTCTGGGTTAAAATATTGGCATTTTCCAGATCCTTAGCGGCTGACGCTAGGGTATACAAAGTAGTGGCACTCATGTTGGTCTTGACATAGCGGTTAATTTCCGTGACCAGCTTGGGCAGCTTGGGGATGGTGCTGGGCTGGAGTGTTTCCTTAGCCAGTGCCACCAAGAATTTTTGCTGGCACTTGGTGCGGTCTACATCTCCCATCGCGTAATCCCTGTAGCGAACATACTGCAGGGCCTTATCCCCGTTGAGGCGCTGGACCCCCTTTTTTAAATTGATCTGGTAAGCTCCCTTATCTTCGGGATCCCAGTGATACATATTTTGTTCGACCTCTAGAGTAACCCCACCGAGCGCGTCCACGATGTCCTTAAAACCGCTGAAATTGACCAGGACATAGTATTTAACCGGTATTCCGAGCAGGTTCTCAGCAACCTTCATGGAAAGCTCGGGCCCGCCATAGACACTGGCGCTATTGATCTTATCATAACCGTGCCCGGGTATGTTTACCCTGGTATCCCGCGGGATAGAGAGCAACGACATCTGGTTGCTCTTCTTATCGACACTGGCCAGGATGATCGTGTCGGTGCGGGTGGTTGTCTCACCCTGCCTGGCATCGACACCCAGCAGCAGCACATTTAGTCGTTCATTCCTGGGTCCTGGGATTATTTCAGAGATTATGTCATTACCATGATCTCCCGGCGCTACTTTATCTTTGATTACATAGCAGCCGGCAAGCAGGATCAAGAGCAACAAGCAACAAATTATAAAGGGAGTCTTTCTTTTTAGCCTTCGCCTGGTCGATTTCATCTAACTCACCCCTGAAAAAGCCTTTTCCAGCCTTCATCCTAATAATAACCCTCGCTAACCAGTCGAATAGCAGAAAGGATGCTAAGCTGGTTTTTAATTCCTAGGATACTTGTTGATTAAATGTACCCTCTCAAGATCATGATTATGCCATACAACTTTATTTTACCGACGCCCCGCCCCGGTACATGAGCACAACAGGAGACTGGGCTTTCACCCCGCGGCCGTCATCCCTGGGGATTAGAAGCAGGTGGTTAACAGCCACCGCCGCACCAGCGCGAATGTCTGCTCCTGCCGTGAGATCCGGGATGCCGTTGCCGGTCGGATCTACTATAACCGCCTGGCCACGCCTGACGATCAACTCAGTGCCGGCCTGAGCTCTGAGCGTCTGGCCGGTTTTTAATTCCTCAATTGTCCATTGAACATACTGGTCCACATAGCTCTGGGTGACCAGCGGATCATTACTCCCACCCGGCTCATCACCTGTATCGGCAAAAGCGGTAAAGCATAATATAGAAGCTACTAAAGCTACCACGGAAACTATAGCAGCTGTTTTAACCTTGTTCACTTTAAAACACCTCCGGCTAAGTTTTCGACACTGCCCAGCATAATTCCTGCATTATGAAACAAATTGTACCAGCTGAATCTACCAGCTCTTGCTTAACTTTATCTGCATTTAAGAATTTCCGCTGCCAGTGCAGCATTTCTCAAGGCTTCCTGCCGCAGGCAAGCCATCCTCTCTTTAAGGCTGGCACATACCTTTTCGCGGTTAGCCAGGGTCTGCCTAACCTTTAAGGACAACTGATGATAATCCAGGTTTTCTACACTTAAACCAGGTGGCAGCTTCATCGATTGCAGAAAGCTGTTCACTTTCGGGTCATAGGGAATGCCAATCACCGGAACCCCGAAAATCACGCAAAAAATCAAGAAATGAAGCCTCATTCCAATCGCCAGGTCTAAATTGGCCGATAGAGACAGCAGGTCGCTGTACTTGACATCGGAATCTAACAAAAATGGTTTACGGCACATCAAGGCGGCCACCTCCCGGCAGGTTACATTATCGCCTGGGTAGTGCACCGGAACGAGCAGCACCTGCCACCCGCCTGCAATTAAATCGTCAGCTACCTTTGCCACCACATTTTTGTATCCTTCGAGTCGCTTCCAGGGACGCACCGAAATCGCGGCCACAGGGCCTTCGCCAATACCAAGGGAGCAAAGGATCTCCCGCCCCTTTTCGCGGTCGATCGAGGAGGGTGAAAGGCCAAGTACCGGGTCGGCGGTGACATGGATCTCAGGACGATTTACACCCATCGCCGCCAGCTCATTCTTTGATTCACGGTCCCGTACCGAAATAGTATGCACGGTGTTTGCCACCAAGCGCACCAGCGCCCTGCCGGTGCAGGTATTAACCGGTCCGATGCCCTGGGCGTAAAAGAAAACAGGCTTGCCCAAAAGCCTGGCCATTGAAACAACTCCCAGGTAATAAACCAGGCTGCGGTAGCTGGTAACGTCCTGCAGCAGCCCACCGCCCCCGCTAATTAGCATATCCGCTGACTGGAGCGCCTGCAAGGCCTGTCGGGGGCTGTCCCTCGGAATGGAGCGGACACCAAACTCCCGGGCCGTATAGCCCGGTTCTTTAGAAAGAACAATAGCCTCCAGGCCAGGGATAAGATCCCTGAGGGCCTGGAGCATGGCAAACAAGATCGCCTCATCACCACAGTTGTGAAAACCATAGTAACCCGATATTACTACCCTGGGCATAAAATGCTCTCCCCGGTTCAAGTCTCCGGCGGAAACTTTTTTATTTTGTATTCCCTGACAACCTGCCAGGCAAATAGGGGCAGGACCAGCTGGCGTCGCCAGCGGGCAGGCTCTTTTAGCAGGCGGTACAGCCACTCCAACTGGAGGCGGCAAACCCACCCGGGCGCCCGCTGCGCCCTGCCGGCCACAACGTCAAAACTGCCGCCTACTCCGACAGCCACAGCGGCTCCGGTTTGAGCGATACTGCGGTCTATCCACAGCTCCTGCTTTGGCGCCCCCAGGGCAACAAACAGCAAATCGGGCCGACTCTCCCGCACTAACCGGCTTACCTCCGCCTCCTCATCATTGCTAAAAAAGCCATGATGGGTACCGGCAATTTGCAGGCCAGGGTACTGCAAGCTCAACCTTGTTGCCGCTTCGCTGGCAACCCCTGGCGCAGCGCCCAGCAAAAAGACGCGCCACCCTTCACTGGCCGCCCGCTCCACCAGGGCAAGCATCAGATCGATACCGGTAACCCGCTCCGGCACAGGATTTCCCGCCAGGCGGCAGGCCCAGACAACCCCTACCCCATCCGGCGTAACCAGGTCGGCACGGTTAGCCAGCTCGCGCAGCTCAGTATTAAACTGCGCCCGGTATAAAAATTCCGGGTTTATGGTCGTAACCCGGTGCGGCCGGCCGGTCCTGATATAACTGGCTATCTGGTTTACCGTTTCCTCCATATTAATTGCGTCAATTTTGATGCCAAGAAGGTTTACTTTCATGCTCATAAATCCTTCTCAATTATTTATACGAATTATTTATAAATTTAAGGCCCTGCCCGGCAGCCGTTTGTCACCAACCCGGCGGGTCAGCTTTTCCTTATCGAAGTACTCCAGCAAAGGCAGGGCATACTTGCGGCTTGTCTGCAATAGATCGCGCAGCTCACCAACCGTAATTTCCCCGTTGCTTTTCAAGTATTCCGTGACTTGCCCGCGTGCCGCCTCAAGAGTTTTCTGTGGGAAGTAGAGGTTTTCACTAACCCGCACCAGCTCGCCGGACCTTAAGAGGAATTGCAGCAATTCCAGACCGGTGGCCTCATCCAAACCGTGCGCGCTGATCAGTTCAGACCAGGCAGGTGGCTGAAAGCCGTTTCCGGACATTTCCTTAAGGAGCTTTTCCGTTAACTTGGTCTGTCCCGGTCCGGTTCCTGAAGTAAAGGACGGCCTGGCCACAGCCTGCGCCGTGCACCGGATCTTTCCGTCCTTTTCCAACGAGTTCAAAAGAAATTGAAAAACTTTATTATTTAAGAAAGAAAACTTTCGGGAACGCAGCTCTACTTTGGGATAACCCTCCCGCAGGGGATACTCGCGGTGGTAGGAATCCAGCATTGGCTCCAACTCACCAGCCCAGCGCCGGTAAACATCGCCAGAAGCAAGATAGTCCTTGCCGTCACCGGTGATTATTTTCACCCTGTCCTCAGCCGCCAGCCGGCGCGCCAATTTCTTTGCCTCTGACACCTGAAGGCCAATCCCGGCCGCCACATCAGTTATTTCGGGCAGTGCGGTTTTGCCACGGAGGTATTGCTCTAATATTTCTTCCGGGGTGCCTCTCTCGCGGGTGGCCAGAGCACCCAGCACTTCACTGCGAAAACGTTTGTGTTTGCGGCCGGGCGCTGCATCAATAACCGTACCGCCGCCGATAGTGTACAGCGGAGAATAAGACCGGATGACAAAACGGTCTCCTTTTACTGCCGCTACCATTTCTTCAAGCTCAATCTGGGCGTACGCCGTGGCCCCCGGCGCCAGTTCCTCGTGGTCCAGCAATACAATCCGGCCGAGAGTCTCCCCGGCGCCGATATAAAAACGCACCCGCGACCTATTTTTTAAAGGCCGGCCGGCGCTCTTCAGCAGCATTAGGCGCACGTCCAACCGGTTTGAGGGGACAACGTTCTCAGAGCCGGCCACCACGCTGCCGCGTCTGACCTGATCGACCTCTAAGCCGGCCAGGTTGGCTGCCACCCGTTGTCCGGCCCCGGCAACATCAACTTTTTCACCATGCACCTGGAGTGAGCGGATCCGGGCAGTTAACCCCGCCGGCTGCACTTTTACCACATCGCCAACTCTCAGCTGCCCGGCTACCAGGGTCCCGGTTACCACAGTGCCGAAACCGACGATCGAGAAAACCCGGTCCACCGGCAGCCTGGGTGGCCCGACATCAGTTTTAGCCTCTGTTTCTTCAGCCACCTGGTCTAAAATCTCAAGCAGGGCGCCAATACCCTGGCCGGTTACCGCCGATACGGTAACCAGGGGGGAGTTTTCTAGGACGGTGCCCTTTAAAAAGTCTTTAACCTCGTCTGTCACCAATTCCAGCCATTCCTCATCCGCCAGGTCGGCTTTGGTTAGGACAACAACCCCTTTTTTCACCTGTAGCAGCTGAATAATATCCATATGCTCGCGAGTCTGGGGCATTACTCCTTCGTCAGCGGCAATCACCAGCAGCACCAGGTCAAAGCCGCCGGCCCCGGCTAGCATATGCTTGATAAAGCGCTCATGGCCCGGTACGTCAACGATGCCCGCCTTGCGCCCGCTGGGCAGCTTCAGCGAGGTAAAGCCCAGCTCAATGGAAATACCGCGCTCTTTTTCTTCTTTTAACCGGTCGGTATCAATACCGGTCATTGCTTTGACCAGGGCTGTTTTCCCGTGGTCAACGTGACCGGCAGTACCAATAATCAGGTGTTTCATTTTATCACCTTTCCCACAGCTGCAGCCAACTCCGGAATTTCTTGATCACGGACAGTCCTGACATCTAGAAGCAGCCTGCCACCCTGCACCCGGCTCATTACCGCAGGGTCCCCCTGCCTTAGGGCAGCCTGCAGGTCACCGGCTGAGATCATGGCAGGGGCAACTGCAACTACCACAGCCGGCAGCTCAGCCGTCGGATAAGCGCCGCCCCCCACTGTAGAAACCCCTTGCTCAACGGCAACCTCCGCCTTAGCTCCGACCATGCGGATTCGTCCGGCCAGGTCGGCAGCCTTTTCTTCCAGAAAACTAATTGGTGCGGTAAGCATCTGCAGTACCGGCAATTTTTGAACCGCGCCCTGCTCGTCCCGGTACTCCTGTACAGTAGCCTCCAGCGCTGCCACTGTCATCTTGTCAACCCGGATCGCTCTGAGCAGGGGGTGTTTTTTCATCTGATCAATATAATTTTTCCGCCCTGCCACAATGCCCGCCTGTGGCCCGCCCAGGAGCTTGTCTCCACTAAAGGTAACCACATCCGCCCCGGCCGCGATTATTTCCTGCACCGACGGCTCGCGGGGCAGGCCAAAGCGGCTTAAATCAATCAGGGAGCCGCTGCCCAGGTCGGACATCACCGGCAGGGAAAACTCCCGGCCCAGATCAACTAGTTCACTAATGGTGGTTTCTCTGGTAAACCCGATGATCCGGTAGTTGCTGGTGTGAACGTGGAGCAGCAGCGCAGTGTTGTCGTTAATTGCCCTTCTATAATCATCCGGGTAAGTTTTGTTCGTTGCACCAACTTCCACTAGACGCGCCCCGCTCTGGGCCATCACTTCCGGAATCCGGAAAGAGCCTCCGATTTCCACCAACTGCCCCCTGGAAACCACGACCTCACGCCCCTGTGCCAGGGTGCTCAGCACCAGGAGGACGGCCGCGGCATTGTTGTTCACCACCAGGGCCGCCTCGGCCCCGGTCAGAGAGGTCAAGGCAGACTCCAGCGGAGCGTAGCGGGAACCCCGCCGGCCGCTGTCCAGGTTCAGTTCCAGGTTGGAGTAACTGGAGGCGATCCGGTTGACAGCCTGCTTGGCTCTATCGCTTAATAGCGCGCGCCCCAGGTTTGTATGCAAAATTACCCCGGTGGCATTGATCACCGGCCGAAGCTTGAGGCCTGCCGACTTTCCAACCACCGTTAAAGTCTTATTTATAATCAAATCCAAGTAACATTGTTCTTCCAAATCTTTATTAGACGACGCACCAATCAGGATCAGCCGGCGCTCTTCGGCAAGGGAAGCCCGTATGGCCTCTACCACCATACCCCTGGGGTGCACTGCCAAAAGACCGGCAATCCGGCCATCTTTAAGCACTTCGTCAACCGCTGGCAGCCGTCTCAGCTGCCGTTGACCAGCCTCTTTGCTCATAAATCCCCCATGATTCGCTAAATAATTCATTCAATTATAAAATTATATGGCAGCCCTGCCGTAAAAGCAAGTATGCGAAGCCGAACGTTAGTCCAACACATCAGAAACTCTTTTATGGCATTAACCACCTCTATAAAGATAAATACAAATATACTATAATAAGAACTTGTCGAAATGTAGTATAATGATTTAGTGTCTTAATTTGATAACTGTTGGCACTTTCCCCACCAGGCAGGAAATTGGGCAAATATTGCAGTATTATTAGCTGCAGCAACTTTGACGGGAGGTAATATTCATGCTGCAAGAGGTGCGGGTAACCACTAAGAAAAACCTTCCCGACAGCAAGGGAGAGGAAGTCCTGTACGATATTAACCATGCTCTGGGCATTAATTCTGTACAAAAAGTGCGAACTGCACGCGTTTTCCGCTTTGAAGGCATAGGCTCCGGTGAAGCTGCCCTGCTGGCGGACAAGCTGCTGGCCGAAGAAGTTTTTCAAGAGTGCCAGGTTAACGGCCCGGTGCTCACGGATGCTCCTGTTGTCCTGGAAGTAGCCTATAAGCCCGGGGTGATGAACCCGGAAGCTGCCTCTTTAATGAAAGCTGCAGCAGACCTGGGCATAGACGGGCTTTTGGCGGCCGACTCCAGCTGGGAGTACGGCTTTTACGGCGACATGATTACCAGTGCAGATATCGAGCGGATCACCTCCAGCCTTTTGGTAAACGCCACTGTCGAGTATGTGGTGCAGGAGAGCCCCAAAACCCTGGTTATTCATGGCGCACCTGGCCACACGGAAATTATTCCGGTAAGACAGATGAGTGATGATGAGCTCGTCGAGCTGAGCCGGGATAAATTATTTTTAAATTTGGAAGAAATGCAGGTAATCAAGGACTATTTTTCCCGCATCGGCCGGGATCCCACCGACATAGAAATAGAAACCATTGCCCAGACCTGGTCTGAGCACTGCGGCCATAAAACTTTTAAGGCCAGGCTGATTGTTGACGGCCAGGAAAAAACGCCGCTATTAAAGCGGCTCCAGAACGCGACTGAAGCCAGCAAGCACCCGCTGGTGCTGTCGGCATTTGTCGACAACTCCGGGGTAATGGAATTTTACGACGGCCTGGCTATCTGCGGGAAGGTGGAAACCCACAACTCCCCGTCTGCTATAGAGCCCTACGGCGGCGCCATGACCGGAAGCGGGGGCGTATTCAGGGATATCGTGGGCACCGGCCGCGGCGCCAAGGTGCTGGCCTCAACCGATATGTTCTGCTTTGCCCCACCCGGCACGCCTGGGGAGGACATCCCCGCCGGCTGTCTCCACCCCCATTATTTATTGCTCCGGGTGGTCGCCGGGGTGCGCGACTACGGCAATAGAATGGGGATTCCGACTAATAACGGCTCGGTGCACTTTCACCGGGATTTCCGCGCCAAGCCGTCAGTTATCGTCGGCGCCTACGGAG
>JAQVGZ010000011.1 GCA_028696455.1 Desulfotomaculaceae bacterium
ATGCTCATCCTGCTCTAACAGCTTGCCCAAGGCCTGGTTTAAGCTTTGCAGATATGTTGTCACGTAAAATCACCCCTAATGAAACAATGAAATATTCCCAGTGGATGCCCGCATGGCCTCTTGAAAAGCCTCGTCCACTATTCCTTCTACTTCTTTTTCCATCTCAGAGACGAAGACCTGATCTAACTGGTTTTGTAACATTAATAATGGGTCTTTTCTACTATGCTCTGCAATTTCCGCAGGGTCTCTAAAGTCGTCACCTTTACTGTGCGGCGCCAGTCTATAAGTATGCAGCATGAGAAAAAATGGCTTGCTGGCCTCACGTACATACTCAGTTGCCTTTTGCGCCAGTTCATATACATCTAAAACACAGCTCGCTGCAAGCGATGCAGTCTTGATATCAAAAGACACCGCCCGTCCGGCAAGGTTACCGGCATGCTGAAGCCGGGCAGGTGTACTTTGAGCATATTGATTATGCTCAACCACAAAAAAAATAGGCAGAGACCAAAGGGCAGCCAGATTAAAGGCTTCATAGACAACACCCTGCCCCAAAGTCCCGTCCCCTAAAAAAGCAGTTACTATGGCCCCCGTATTTTTTACTTTTTCAGCAAAGGCCATGCCTGTTGCACAAGGTACAATGCCACCCTGGATACCGTTAGTGTAAAAGTTTGCTTTCTGTAAATGCTGACTTCCGCCAACACCGCGACATACACCTATTTCTTTGCCCATCAATTCACCAAATAAACCGACCACGTCTGCACTATAGGTTAGAAAATGACCGTGACACCGGTGGTTTGAGAGGATAATATCACGCTCCAGGTTAAGCGCGTTAATAACACCTACAGCACAAGCCTCCTGCCCTATATAAGTATGCGTGGTCCCACTATATAGTCCTTTTTTGTAACTATCCAGGATTTTTTCTTCGACTTTCCTGATTAGAAGCATTTGCTTAAAAAAGCGTTTTAAAAGCCTATCTTTATTTTCCAAATTGTCTTTTTTATCTACATTCCCTGTGTCCAGCATCATTTCAATTCAATTGCCGCCTTTCCAATACACTGTAATAAAACAATCTTTTGTCTGATCTCACTTCTTGTTAGCCAGGATTATATCCCTTGCCTGCATCCCGCTGTTAAAAAGAAGATCGACAACCGACAGGTTAGGAATGAAATCTCCCCAAAGCTGTGGGTAAGTAGGATGAACAAACGACTGATAGAATACTTTTATACCTTCCCGTCTAAAAGCAGCCTCATCAATGTAACGCTGCGATCCTTTACCCGTACCGGTGAGATACTCCGTCCCACCCACATGTTTTACAAGCTTGATCAGGTGGTTCGTCGAATCGGTATAATCCACATTCTTTAATTCTGACGCCCTAACCAGCCTGGCAGGCGCCGATAATGATTTCGCCAGGTTTGTGATCAGGTTAATGTTGAAATTAGCCAGGTTTTGATCTTCTAACTGATAGGTCTCATAAATCAGCGGGTAGTACTCGGCAAAGTGAGGCGCTTTTTTATAATAACCTTCCAGGGTTTTTAAATGTTTACTTTTCCAATTCCGATCGTTGGCTAATGCTACGTCTTTAATGGGTAACAAATCTCCTTTCCCTTTTACGGGTACCGTTAACCAGGCTGAACCGGACGGTGACTTAATCGCTACCCTGCTTGTGAAACAACGGCCCCTGGGAAATTGGACGCTATCCAAAAAAATAAAAACATCACAATTTAATAGTTTATGAAAATATCCCAGCCAGGGAAGGAAATTAGGCTGGTGGATGGCTACTTTCACTAGTTCTCACTCCTTTGAAGCCACTCCAGGGTCTGCCGCATACCGGCAACTATGCTAGTGATAGGTTTAAAGCCAGTATCTGCCGTAATCCTGGTTCCGTCAATAATATAACGGCGTGAGTCCGTATTACCCGGTTCATATATCAGGTGCACCTCCCGGCCGCAGACCCGGCCGGCGATTTCAGCTAATTCCCGCACAGTGACCGGTTCCGGCCCGTTAACATTGTATATCCTCCCTGGGTGGGGAAAATTATGCAATACGCTCCGCACCGCAGCAGCCGCATCACTAATGTACAGGTAACTGCGCACTTGTTGTCCATCACCCTGGATAATCAGGGGTTCGCCTTTTAATGTCCGTTGCAAAAAATTAACCGGCGCACTGTTTCTGCCGTTACGCGGCCCATAGAGGTCGGAAAAACGCAAGACGACCACCTTGGTATGATAATTCTGCGCCATCAACCGGCAGTAATTCTCTCCGGCAAGTTTGGTGGCGCCATATAGAAGGATGGGATCCGTGGGATGCGCCTCGTCCACAGGCACATAGCGCTGCACGCCGTATACAGAGATGGAGGAGGCGAACACCATCGGAATACTTTCAGAGGTACATGCCTTCAGCACGTTAAATACCCCAGATGTGCCTACCGCCACATGCTGATTGGCGAGATCCCGGTTGCAACCGGAAGCCGGAAAGGCGGTTTCTACTACGGCGTCCATACCCCGGACAGCAGCATCCACCTGTTTACTGTCGGTAATATCTCCCCTGATTACCCCGATTCGGTCACTCAGGTGGGATATGTTTTTCTCTCCCGCCGGACTCATCAAGTCAAAAATACTGACCTCGGCCCCTTCTTCAACAAGTGCATCAGCGATGTGGGAGCCGAGAAAACCGGCTCCCCCGGTAATCAATATTTTTTTAGCTAATAAATTACGCACAGGAAAACCTCACCTTTAATAAAGAAGAATAAAATCAGGCTTAGTAAACTTTCAGACCCTACATCATTCTATGTAATGATTCATAAAGGGTGAAGGTAAACTTCCTAAGAAATTTTCAGTACAGCTTCTTATAATTTCTCTAAAATATATCGACGTGGCTTAAAAGGGCCACGTTAACTAATTTATTCTGTTTTTGGTTATGTTATTGAAGTTTATCGGTCGCTAGCTGTACTTCAATTAATTTTTTTTAAAATATTGGTAACTTTTTTAATGAGGCAGTTCATATATTAATGGGGATATACAACCGAGTAGAAAAGGCAAGAAAATTTACAGGGGAATAAGCAAAATGAAGATAAAGAACAATATTATTCTTATAACGTTACTAGCAATTAACTTTTTTGCCGGATTCTATCTGTATACAATACTTCGTGAAGACAGTGATGAAATAAGTTACCAGGGCAAAAACATTAATATTACAATTCAAGATATTAGAGGAGATAACTACAGGGGCAAAGTGATGTATATACGCAGCGAGGTCCCTGATAGAATTAAAATTGCCCTCTCTGCCAGGGGACTCGGGACAACAGAAACTACCAGTTCCATGGCCAAACGCACCGGAGCAATAGCCGCTGTGAACGGGGGAGGGTTTTATAACAATCCCGTCTCTGGTAAACCACTCAATTTCCCTGTTTATGTAACAATACATGAAGGGAAATTGATTTATTATGACCGGCCCATCTATCCCATGACGGCAGTAGGAATTAACCAATCTGGGAATCTGGTATTTAGCAAAAAGGGCCCGCAGGATCTACTTAAGCATGGTGTGCAGGAGGCAGTATCTTTCACACCTGCCCTGATTATTAACGGTCGTCCGGTACCATATTCTAGAGAGGAGGAAATAGCCCCAAGAACAGCTGTAGGCCAAACTAAAACGGGTGATTATATCTTTGTGGTTATAGATGAAAGAAACCCAAAATGGAGCGAAGGGGTTAACATCCGTCAATTAACAGATATAATGATGAGTTTAGGAGCCTATAACGCTTTTAACCTTGATGGAGGAGGCTCATCCACCATGGTCTTTCGGGGCAGGGTGATCAATAAGCCTTCGGATATTACCGGAGAAAGGGCCGTTGCTACATGCTGGGTTGTTTATGACTAATTTGGAAGCACGTAGAAATGGTCATTTTTTAAGGAGATGAGACTTAATCTTGCGTAAATTAGTGCTTTTAATAATTCTCGTTATGGTTCTTATTCTTACCTGGTGGATGCTTGCAGCAAACTATAGTCATGGAGATATTACCGGAGATGGAAAAGACGATGTGTTAGTTGGAAATCCACAAGTTAATTGGGTTAAAGCTTATGCCCTGGAAGGAGAATCACTAAAGTGTATATTAGAAAAAACCAGCGACTCACTAGAATTTGGTATTAGCGTCGCCGGTATCGGAGATGTCAATAACGATAATAAGCCTGATTTTGCCGTAGGGGAAGCAAGAGGGGGGCCCTTTACAAATGATTTTGGCCAGGTAAGTATTTTTTCTTCCAATGGACAGTTAATCAGGGTTATCGAGGGGCAAGAGCCCGGCGGCCGGTTTGGCCTATGTATATCCTGTATAGGAAAGGTTAATGAAGATAGTATTTACGATTTTGCCGTAGTGGAAGTAGCCGGTGCCCCCGGCAGTACCGGTAAAGTCTATATTTTTTCCGGCGCTGACGGAAGTACATTGAAAACCTTAACCGGGGCAGGCTACGGGTTTTCTTTCTCAGGAGTGGGAGACCTGAACAGCAATGGCTTGTCCGATATTTTAATTAATGCAGGAGATTATATTGATATCCGTGACGGGAATACCGGTGAGCTTATAGATAACCTGGCAATTAAGGACGTGCAGTCCATATCGGGTATAGGAGATGTAAACGGGGACGGAGTGGCTGATTTCATTGCAGGGTTAAATAAAGCAAACTTTGGTCAGGTATTAGTATATTCCGGTGCAGACCGCCACGTTTTAAAAGTGTTTACGCAAAGTGCGCCCAGCTACGGCTGTACAGTTTCCGGTATAGGGGATGCAAATAGAGATGGTGTCCCGGATTTTGCGGTAGGTTCAGCAGGTGCTCAGAGCTCGTCCGGCAAAATTTTTGTTTATTCCGGAGCTAGCTTTGAAGTCCTATTTGAACATGATAGTTTTCAAGAAGACTTTGGCAGGTCCCTGGCCGGAGCGGGTGATGTAAATGGAGATGGCTATAAGGATCTTATTGCGGCTGCACAAAACAACAACGGCTCCTCAAAAAAATCCTCTGCATTTATTTTTTCCGGTAAGGACGGTACTTTAATGAGTGAGATAGTCACCCCGGCACACAACGTTTTGCTTAAGGTTTCCGGAGTAATTAATCATATTGACTTAACTCTACCCAAAAAAGAAGGGCTGAGAAAGTTCTCACCCTTCTTGAAGTAATTCCGTTTGCCTGGCTAAATCTGGATCCATTGCGATTAACTCCAGGTATTAAGGTGTAATTAATTAACTGGTTTAATGAAGATATTATCAAAGTGGTGGACTCCGCTGCCGCCGTTGATCAGCAGGTACACCCGCGTTTTGGCCGCACCGGCTGGTACGGTAAATTCTGTTGCCGGCATACTCTCCCAGCCGGCGCCCCTGTGTCTGTGCCTGATATCCGCGGTGTTGGCCGAAATGGTCTGCCCCTTAGCATCCTGGCTCATGATCACCAGGCGGGCTTCAGTACTCGCGCTGCCCTTGCGTGTCTGCGCACTGGCCACATATTTGCCGGGCTTTAACACAAGGTCCTGGCACAAGTTCCAGTTGTAACCATTGGAGATGTACTTATTGCCGCTGGCCTCTACCCCGATTACGCCTGCTCTGCCTACATCCCAACTAGTACGGTCATCGCTGAAGTCACCGTTTTTAATTAGTAATTCCTCCACAGTTAACGCTTTAACTTTGACGGAGATATTGTCAAAGTGGTGGACTCCGCTGCCGCCGTTAACCAGCAGGTACACCCGCGTCTTGGCTGCACCGGCCGGTACCGTAAATTCTGTTGCCGGCACACTCTCCCAGCCGGCGCCCCTGTGTCTGTGCCTGATATCCACGGTGTTGGCCGAAATGGTCTGCCCCTTAGCATCCAGGTTCATGATCACCAGGCGGGCTTCAGTACTCGCGCTGCCCTTGCGTGTCTGCGCACTGGCCACATATTTGCCGGGCTTTAACACAAGGTCCTGGCACAAGTTCCAGTTGTAACCATTGGAGATGTATTTGTTGCCGCTGGCCTCTACCCCGATTACGCCTGCTTTGCCTACATCCCAACCGGTGCGGCCATCGCTGAAGTCACCGTTCTTGATCAGTTGCGCCGGGTCAACCGACGGTGGAGTGCTGCCCCCGTCATTAGGATCTGATGGTTGTCCGCCGGTGGGCGGGTCGTCTTCATTACCACTCGGGTCTGTTGTCCCACCATTACCGGTCGGGTCGTCTTCATCACCCGGTTCTGTTGTCCCACCGTCACCGGGCGGGTCAGTCACCCCGTCGTTCCAGTCATTTTCCACTGATAACGCCTTGCAATACAGGGATAATCCACACATGCCCAAAGGACCGACATACTTGACCTGCCTGTCCACATCAAGTATACCCGGCGCCCAGGGATAAAGCATTGTCCAGCTCGTAATCCGCAAGGGGCTGTCAGCAGTCCCTGTGCCATCTACATTAAGAGCAACACTGGTAATGGTCTTGATTAATTTACTGGATATGGTTTTGCCAAAACGGGCCATATCCGTTTCGTTAAAGACAATACCGGCCCGGTAAGCTTTTTCCACAAAACGCATGTCCAGCACACCGTGGTTTACATCTTCTTTTACCCGGTATCCCTTGTAAGATGGGGTATTAACAGATGGCGAGTTTCCGGTTGTCCAACCGGTGTACGCAATACCCCACCAGTAATTCCATACATACGCTCCAGTCACCGGATCCAGAGTAAGGTTATCCTTAAAATGCCTGGCTATTTTCGTAGCCCGCTCCCGGTAAATTGATTCATTTGTAGCCTGATAGAGGTTGAGCAGAGCTTCCCCCATGATCAAGTTCATATTAAAGGGTACGCCTACTCCGTCAGACCACACCGGCGCACCCTTTCTAATGATATAGTAACCATGGTTGCCATTATCCACCCATTCATCGTTATGAACGGCTACCGCTTCTTTAGCCGCTTGCAGGTAGACGTTAGCCTTGGTCTGGTATTCTGTCAAGTTATTTCTCTGCACAATCCCGGCAAAGTCTGCCATTGGTGAAACAATCATCGCTGTATGTGCGGCAAAAATGTAATACTTGCCGTTCAGGGTATAACTCCCACCGGCACGCCAGGACGGCAGGCTTAGCCCGCGGTAATCCTTCACTCCTCTGACACTGTCCCTGGTCTTTAATACGCTATCCGCATGTACAATAAACTGATCCAGATAAGTTTTATCCCCGGTAGCCTCGTACATGCGCAAAAAAGAATACATTACCGGCGCCTCACTCCAGGCCAGGGCGCCCGAATCATTGGTGCTTGTACGATACCAGTTGCCATTGTTTACCGATTGATGCATCTCCTCAAAGGCCCGGACCATTTCATCCTGCCCGGTGCCTGTAACAGATACGGCCGCATAAGCAACCCCGATGGACCCAAATAACAACCCGGTAACCAGGAAAGTGATAACTAAAAACCCCCACTTACATTTGTGCATAAAAAACCTCCTTATGCAAATTTTTTAAAAACCTCCTTTTCAAGGGGATTGAAACAACATTCGACAGATTTCACAAAAATCCCTTCTTATTATACAATACAATAATTTACATTCCAGGTTATAAATTTATCACCATAAAAAAAGCAACTACGGGTCACAAATACTTCGCAGTTGCTTCTTTTCTTATTGGACATTTAAATTTAGGTCATTTATTAAGGGACCAATTCTCTAACCAGGGCAAAGGCCTCAGCATATTTCATACTGCATGCTGCCCCCCGGCACTGATGGTGCAAACGCACGGCCTGTTCCGAACGGGGATGGGGAAAGGGACGCAGTTCACTGCTATACGCTTTAATGGCCGTGATTTTCCGCTCTATTACATTATTGATATCAAAATAGGTGTTCGGAATAAACCAGTTTTGCGCACCAACCGCCCATTCTGTACTCGATGGCACTTCATAGGTATACAGCTTTTTCACCGGACACCCGGCTACAGGACGGACCGCCACCAGGGTGGACTCATATACCAACCGGTGGTCTTTATTCACATCTCCGTGGTGATGGGTAAACACCACTGCCGGTTTAAGTGTCTTGATACAGTCCTCAATGATCCGGTTTATTTCCACGTGAGCAAGGGTATCCAGTTTCATATCCGGCAGTTCATAAAATATTACTTCCCTGGTACCAATAATTTGGTTGGCGGCCAGCGCCTCCAAACGCTTCCGTTCTTTCATGTCGTCCCGGTCCGGGTACTGGGTGGAACAACCTTCAGTAAGGATAACTACATAAACCTCAGCCCCCATTTGGGCATACCTGGCAATTGTACCGCCGGCGCCATAAACCTCATCATCAGGGTGAGCCGCCAGCACTAAACATTTCATACCTCTCACCACCTGCTAATAGACGTCCGAGTCGCCCATGGTTACATACCAGCGGTCATAATCACTAATTAGTTCCGGGACAATCTGCGGGTCATTGCTCATCGCTCCCAAGTGGGTTAATTCTTTCGTAGAACCAAAGCCGAATTCCTTGATCACTTCATAATGTCTTGCTGCCGGGTTCATCCAAAGGTTTATCCGGTCTGCCCCCTGTATGGCCAGGTTAATAACTGCATGGCTGATTAAAGAACGGGCTGTATCTTTATCTGTGGCCAACAGATCCAGAATCTCCCCACTAATCCCATCATTGCGGGAATAAAGCTTCACGGCCGTATAACCTTTTATTTTATCGAAACCCGGCAGGGCAAAAACCTGATATTGATTAACCGGATTATCCATATAACGCCACTGCAAATATTTACTGCTCCGGACCACCATATTTACACCGCTCCGGTCCAGGCTTTGCCACAATTGATCAAACCGTTCATCGATTTTCTTTACCTCGATAATTTCTGTGTTTCTATGGCCGGCAACCATATTTGGAAACCTGAAATCACTTGTAGCCAGTTTGGGCACTTGGGTCAGGGGAAACCAGCTTAGTTTATTCATGAATCCGTGATAAGAATTATTATTGGGAAAACCCCAAACCATGACCACACCCTGGTCCTGTAAACGCCGGTAGAGGGACTGGGCCAGGGCTGTAAATATACCTTTGTTACGGTAATCCGGGTGCGTCATCGTGGTCATGGAAAGAGCGGTCAAATATTCCTTACCCCTGATGCTCATTATTACCGGGGAAACGGCATAATGTCCCGCCAGGATCGGCCCATCCCAGCACAGGTCGATCATGTGTCTGCCGGCAGGATTGTCAACAAACCGCCAGCGCCAGTAATTCATGGACATATCCCTGCCGTATACCAGCTTAAATAGCTTGATTATTTCGTGCTCATCATCCGGTCGGTAAGGTGTAACTATTAAACTATTCATAGCAAAACCACCAATTAATTATTTAAATACTTTTTTTGTTTTGTTTTCCCGCACCACTTTGGCCGGACAGCCCAGGGCGACAACAGCACCGGGCAAGTCGCCTGTCACCACGGCCCCCAGGCCAATGATTGTGTGCGGGCCAACGGTCACTTCATCCCTGATGGTAACCCCGGCGGCCACATAGCATCCTTGCCCAATGGTTGCTGCCCCCATAACATTGACGTCGGGGGCGATGGTTACATATTCCCCCAGTGTTACATCATGGCCGATAACACTGTTGACATTGATGATTACATGTTTACCGGTATTGATATTGACCGTTAATACCACCCCGGCAGCAATAATGGTTCCCGCACCAATGTTCACGAAATCACCAATGACTGCCGCCGGGTGGATTAAGGTAGCGTAACGTATTAAAGAATCCTTCAGTCTCTCTGCAACCTTTCTTTTTATTTCCGGTTCACCCAGGGCTAAAATTGCGTATTTACCTTCGGCATTGGCTGCCAGCCAGTCCAGGCCGCCCAGGACGGGAAACCCGTTTAGACGCTTGCCCTGCAAATCCCGGTTGTCATCTACAAAGCCAAGTATATCCCAAGTCGGCCGGGCCTGATTTTGGTGTACAGCCAGCTGTACAACTTCCCGGCCAAAGCCCCCAGCGCCTACCACCACCAGTTTTTTCATCGTTGGTCCTCCCCGGGTTCGTGATCATGCACACCCGCATTGCCGGCAAGCGGATCCTGGGACTGCTCCACCCAGGCCACGCGTTTTTTAAAAATAACGCCCGCTGTTTGCCATAAAATTTTTAAATCCAGTGCCAGCGATTGATGCTCAAGGTACCACAGGTCCATTTCAATGCGCTTTTCCCAGGAAAAATGCTCACCCTTGTTTACCTGGGCCCAACCCGTCATCCCCGGGCGCACCTCCAGGCGCTTCTTTTGCCGGTTGTTGTACCTTTCCACCTGATATAATAACGTCGGCCGCGGACCGACCAAGCTCATCTCACCCTTTACTACGTTAAACAGCTGAGGCAATTCATCTAAACTTGTCGATCTTAATAATCTACCTAATCTGGTAATCCTTTTTTCCTCGTCTTTAATTTTCTGATCACCATTTAAAGGACCTGATAACATCGTTCGAAACTTAAAAATTCTAAAGGGTTTGCCGTTCAAGCCGGCCCGCTTTTGGATAAAAATTACGGGTGATCCACTTTCAATTTTTATGGCCAGGCTGATTAATAACATCACCGGGAATAGAAAGACTATTAATAGCAGTGCCAGTACAAGATCAATAAATCTTTTTAAAAGTCTATATGTGGCTTTGTTGTTAATTTTTCTAATATCCTGTTTATGGTTACCAAAATTGCTTAATAGGTGCATCCCGCTTTGCAATAGTTTTAAATCACTGCGATTAAAGAAAACAGCTTCCCACCATTTGTTGCCGCTGATCCGTACAAATAAAAATAAATTTACTACAGCATTGCAGGAATAAGCGATGGTTGTGGCAAGGGCTGCACCTTTAATGCCGATTTTAGGAATTAACAACATATTAGCCAGGACATTTACAATCACAATCAGCAAAGCTGTGTACATATTAAGCTCAGGCCTGCCCCGTGCAGCTAAATCATTGGCTAAAACCCTAGAAAAACTGAATAACACAATACCGGGTAAAAGCCATATAAAAGCTCCCGCCGCAGGCAAATATTGTGAACCAAAGAGGATCTCTATCAAGGGGGTAATCAATAAGGCCACAATGCCTGCCGCGATAATTGTCACCAGGAAAACCCATCGTGCTACAATAGGTGTTAAGCGCTTCCGGCTATCTTCATCATGGTCCAACTCGGATAACCGGGGTAGAATGACCGTACTCACTGCCTGCGACAACATCCATAACCGCTCTGCAAGTTGTATGGCAATTACATAAATGCCTGTGTCAATTGGATTGAGTAGTAGATTAACCAGATAAAGATCAGCTCTATAGTTTATAAAAGTAAGAATATTGCTCAAATGGGCCTTCCAGCCATAACCCAGGCATTGTTTTACGTAATTTGCATCCTGCTTAGTCTGATCAGTCACGTAAAAGTGTGTCCGGACAGCACCTAAGGTAAATAACAGCCCCAGAAGATAACCCAGGCCAAAGGACAAGAGCGCCCCCGGCACCCCTAAATGAAACACCTGTACCGCAACCACAGCAAAAATTAGCGTGCCGGCCGGCGTCACCAGTGAAACCAAGTTAAACCGGCGAAAATCTTGTGCCCCTTGCAACAAACTTTTTAAAAAAAACTGTACTAGCTCCAGGGGAAATAAAATTAGCGCCGCCCATAAAAAAACTTTGGGCACACCTGGGAAAAGGGACTCACCACTTACCTTTATAACCAGGAGAGCCAGCAATGCGCCCAGGACACTTAAAATAAACCAAAGTCTAATATTTGTATCAAATGCGCTTTGTACCGAAATATTGCCCCGACCAATATAATAAGTATTTGCTGAAGGGATACCCAGGTTGAGCAGGTTGGCCAGCAGCGTCGGGAGCAAAATGGTCATGGCATAGGTACCATTACCCTGCGGCCCCAAAGTGCGCGCCAATAAAACTGCCAAGCCAATACCCATTAAAGCGGCGACAATTTGACGCAGCATCGTGCCGCCGATATTGATGAACAATTTACGTAGACCTAAATCCGCCATACCTGACTAAACCCCGCTCATCATTGCACTACGATATATAAAGTCTAATGGCATCAAATACTTCAGCGTAAACGACATTAGCCTGTGTACCGCGGGTACGGGCCAGGCTCCAGATAAAATCCTCGCTGGCATACGGCCGGAATGCCTGGGATTCATAACATTTTAAAGCGGCTACCTTCTTTTGCACCTGGTCCTCATCGAGTGCTATAAAGCAATTGGTGCTGAAGCTAAGATTATTCCATGGTATTTCGTAACCAAGAATACTTATATTTTTAAACGCCCTGATCCCCTCCCGGGCCACCGTCAAATGGTCCTGGTGCAAATCATACATAGATGGTACAAGGACCAAATCAGGTTTTATTTCCTGGCGTAATTTAATCATTTTTTCTAAAATATCCTGACGCAGAGCCGGAAAATCCCGCACCGGAAAATTATCCAAAATTAAGCAACCAGGCTTTATACCCAAAACCGCGGTAGCCTTTTTTACTTCCCGCCTCAATACATCTCTATCCCAGGTGGGGGGAACAGACTTTTCTGCTGCTGAAAAGGCTACATAGTAGACTTCTTTACCTTCCCCGATCATCTTGGCGATAGTACCCCCGCAGCCAAATTCACCGTCATCCGTGTGGGGGGCTAGCACTAATATCCTTTGAAACACCTATTCCACCCCTTGTTAACTGATCTGTCAATAATCTAACTTACGTTGGTGTTTCGCAAATGGTGCTGTAACATATTACCATACAGGACACAGAGTTTTTCCCCTTGCATCTGCCAGTTGTATTCCTGCCGGGCCCATTTTTTGGCATTAATTTGCATACGGCCATAGAGCTCCCGGTCGGAGTAGAGCTTGTTGATCGCTGCGGCCAGTGACAGCGGATCGCTCTGGTCACAGGTAACCCCCACTTCAAGCTCCATGACCAGTTCCCGGCAAATAGCCCCTACAACAATGGGTGTGCCTGCTACCATGCATTCAAACAATTTGTTGGGTAAACCCAGGCGGTGGCTTTTTATGGCAGGGTTACTCAAAAAAGTGCCTACATCGGCGGAAGCCACGTATTTGACCACATCTTCCACCGGCACCGCCCCGTGCAGGTACACCCGCTCCAGCACCTGTAACTTGCCGGCCAGACCTTTAAGAGACTCTTTATAGGCATTATGCGGCCCCAGTAATACCAGTTTGTATTCATCGTTCAAATGCAGGAGCGACTCGATCAGTACCTCGAGCCCCCGGTTAGGAGCAAATACACCCTGGTAGATAATAACAACATCCGCCCGGTCAATACCAAAATGATCGCGCAAAAGATTATGCCGCGGTACTTCTTCGTACGGCGGGCAATTCATAATTACCTGCGGCGGCTTGATGCCGTACATCCGGGCTAGTTCGGCAGCTATTTCCGGGCTGACGGTGATCACCAGGTGTGCTTTTCGGATCAAAAATCTTTCCAGGCAGCGCCAAAGAGTCATCTCTCCCCAAAGCCTGCGCCGCGGGATGTTCCGCTGCGTCGCCAGCTCATGACTGTCATAGATTAAATATGCTTTTAACAGCCGTGCGGCAATATAGGCCGGGACCAGGGCGTTGAGATCGTGGGCGTGGCAAATGTCCGCCCGCAGCCGGAGCGATATTAAAACTGCCCGGATAATGAACTCCAGGTATTTCAAAATTTGAAAACCCGGTATTCTTGGCAGTGACCTGGTGTAAGCCCGCACCCGCTTTACCCGGAAATTATCGATTACCTCCTCGGCCGGTGTTTCGCTGTCTTTTAGGGCAATCACCGTCAACTGGTAACCTTTATCCGCCAGGGTGGCAGCCTCCCGTCTTACCCGGGCGTCATTGGTAAAATTATTGATGACATACATAGCCACTTTAAACATTTGGCTTCCCTACCTTTCCTTCAAGCACTTTTGCTCCTATTCCCTGCTGCCCCGCGGCAAGTGCGGCGTAAATGGCCGTCATGCGCTCCACTGCTTCCCGCCATGTGCCCAGAGAAGCCCCAGCCGCTGCATTTTTAGTCCTGGTTTCCCAGGAACAATTGCTCAAGGCTAAATTTACGGCGCCGGCCAAAGCTTTTGGTTCGGTAACATCAACGGTAGAGATCACTGCTCCGGTGTCATAAAAACATTGATAATTCCGCAAATTTTTAAGCACCGGGATACTACCGCAAGCCAAGCCCTCCGCAATGGTTAACGCTGAACTATCGGTTTGAGGTATACTGATGAACACATCTGCTGCCCGGTAAAGCCGGGCCATCTCTTCCGGAGTTTGGAATTCATGGATCCAGCGAATGGCATCCTGAACACCAAGTTCAGTGGCCCTTTGGATCATTTCTGCTTCATACTCGGCGCTGCCGGCCCCCCTGAGCAAACAATAAGTAACATCTTTATTAAGCTCAAGGACCAGCGGAATAGAATCCAGGATCACGCTTATATTGTATAAAGGCGCCATGCTGCGCGGGCTTAAAACAACCTTATGTGCCGGCGGGATATTCAGCAGCTTTTTGGTATGCTCTTTTTCCGCCTCTGTCCCTAGATTAAAAATATGCTCATCAATTCCCCAGGATAAAACCAGGCTGTTCTTTACACCAAAGTTCTTTCTTATATAATCATTCATTTGATGGTTATGTGTGGTTACCAGCTCTGATTTGTTTAAAATGCTTCGCACAACTTTATTTTTGCTCCAGGATATACTTGCGTATTGATAGATATCACTGCCCCATGCGCTGGTGAGCACCGGTCCCCCGGTATATGAAGTCACAGAATAGCTAAATGGCACAGCACCGTGTATGTGCACCAGGTCCGGCGCAATTTTTTTCATCTTTTTTTCTACTTGCAACATTCTCCTACTCAAATCGAATATTCCCGATGGAGATAAAATGGGAGTTGCCCTACCGCTAATTTCATGTACAGTACAGCCTTTTATGGCCTGTGCTGCCGGGGACAATACATGAACCGACAAACCCTGCTCTGCCAAAGCTGTGCCCCAACGCTGCACATGAATGCTTTGAGCATTACCAACAAGTAATATTTTGAGCGGGCTATTTTTTCGTTGAGCCCCGGCTAAAAAACAACCCAGCAGTAATAGGTAAGGACCAGTAACTTTCGTATTGAATAAAAAATCTCCACTCAGGTTGGCGATTAATAGCATGAATAGACCGCACCCGAGTCCTAAACCAATGTTCCTGGTCATAAAGTTAGTAGGATAAATTTTGATCAGTTGATTAGCAATGGTGAAGATAGTTAGCGTCAGTGCAAGCACACCAAGCAAACCATAGGAGGCTAAAATAGTTAGGTAAATATTATCAATGGGCATAATGGGCAAGTTAAATGCATCTCTGATATCCGGGGTTGGCCCTACGCCGCATAGCGGGGAGGACAGGAAACAATCCCAGGCCAGATCCCAGCGGATATAGCGGGCTTGGAGGGAACCGCTGTAATTAATCAATTTCTCCAGCCAGTTATGAGAAGGAATCACTACACCTAAAATCACAGTCAATGCTCCCAGAGCATATAAAAGGTTTTTAATAATGTTTGCTCTCTTATTGAAAAAAATGATGAACATATAACCCATGGCCAGGCAGATAAAAGTTGTGCGGGAACGGGTTAAGATAATGGCGGTAATAATCACTATCCCCCACACTATCCTCGTCCATCTTCTGTTAAAACCCCAGAAATTACTACTTAATGCTACCGCCAGAATAATTCCCAGATACAAGCCCAGGTTATGGGGATTGCCGAAGGTGGAAATAACCCGGTCATAAATCCTGTTATAGTAGGCAGGTTCCATACCGACTTTGAGATATGCTTTGATATACCATTCATTAAAAAATATTTCATAGAACACGTATTGAACCAGGCCGAACAGGGCAACCACAAAAGCTGCTGCATAAAAAGTACGGCAAATCCTTCGAAAATTAAAGTGTTCGGGATTTGCGGCCGCTGTAATTACCAGCAAGGCAATAAAAAAGATAAAGCGGTTAATAGTAAACAATTCAAAAAGATTGTGACTGCCCGCATACAACCAGCTGATTATGGTCACTATACCAAAGAGTGCCCAGCACCCGGCAAGCAGCCATAAACCCTTAAACCGGTGTCGCTGCTTTAAAGCAGGAAATAAAAATACAGCGCCACAGATCAACATAATTGGTAAGTCTACTGTCATTGACGGTAACCTATCGCTGAATAACATTGTATGTGGGGCTAAAGGAATTAAAAACGCCGCGGCGATAATGATATATTCTGCAGGCAGCAGGACACATAAAGGCACCAAAGTCAACATTAGCAGTAATCCGGTAACCCTTGGACCGGCTTCACTAAAAAAAGCGCCTGCAGTCAATAACAGTAGTATACTTAGTAATCCAATACAGATTTTTTTCTTAGGGTCAGACATTATTTGTCACTCCGCTCACTTGGCTACAGTAAATTTTTATAAAGTAACCATAACTTCTTTTCTTCTATCCGCCAGTTATATTTATCAATAAAAACCTTGTACCCATTATGTCCCATCTCCTTGCCCATTCCCGGGGCATTTAAAAACCTTTCCATATTTTTTGCTATGGCAATTTCGTCCAGAGGGTCCACATTAAGCCCGCAGCAATTTTTTTGCACCAGTTCGGTCCAGGCGGGAAAATTCGAAGCCAAAACAGGTAAACCGGCAGCCATATATTCAAATATCTTAGTGGCCAGGGAATTAACATAATTTTTTTCCGGATGCAGCAGGCAAAGCCCCAGATCTGCCCCGGCATAATGACCATACACCGCTTCCAGGGGAAGCAATCCGGTAATAATCACTTTCTCCGCCAGCCCAATTGAAGTGGCTAAAGAAATTAATTCTTCCCGCAGCACCGGCGGCCGGACAGGTCCGATTAAAAGTAAGCGGAAATCCCGGCCTTGCCAGTTTACCAGCGCCAGGGCGCGCACCATCTGCTCCGCCCCCCTGGGCTTGGAGATACCCCCGGCATAAATCAGTTTAAAGACATGGTCTTGCCCGGGTTCACTTGTCGCGGGAATTAAATCCGGCAGGGGGTAATTATAGATCCCCACTCTGGGTACTTCATTTTTTGGGAATAAATCCTCGTAGTATATTTCTGCCAGCACCAAGGCGTCTACCCGCCGGGCAAACCATTTCTCCACTCTCCCCAGCGCCGTGGCCAATGCGGGCCTGAGCAGAGGGGGCAGCCAGGGCTTGCTTTCCAGAGAGGCGGCAAAATCCTCATGCACATCGTAAACCAGTTTTTTGCGGCGCAACAACTTGATCAGCAACCCCACCGGGAGCAGTTCCGGATCGTGCAGGTGAATGACCTTTGCCCTGGTACTGAAACCCCGGATTAAAAGCCGCCACCATTGCAGCGGCCGCAGGTAGCGGCTGGTGTACCGGGGCAAGGGGCATACCCTGACCCCTTGTCGCCTAAAAGCTTTTCCTTCCCCCGGCGCATGCAGTTCCACCCGGTATTTTTTGGCCAGGGAGCAGGCTTCCTTGTGAAAAATCCGGGGGTCATCCCACCGGTGCACAGTCATGACGAAAACATCGAGCGCCGGAGCCGGCTCACCTTCCAACTCAATGATTACCTGCTCCAACAGGTCGGTCATTATTTCCCGGCTGGCATGTTCGGCGACATAAGCGGGGCCGATCTCAGCTGCTCGGGCGCTAAGCTTTTCCCTGGCAGCATAAAGCCGGGCTACGGCGCAGGCCAGATCGGCAGGGTCCTCGGGGCGGGCACAAACCCCAACCCCCAGCTCCTCTACCAGCGTTCTGCTCTCACCGTAACCGGCGCAAATAATCGGGCGGCCCGCTGCCAGGTAATCAAATAGCTTATTAGGCCGCACCCCCCGGGATATAGGCAAATTTTTAATGGACAGGACCGCTGCATCCGCCGCGTACAACACCTGCAACACCCTATTCTTGGGCACCGGATCTAAAAAGATCAAGTTGGTTAACTGCATCTCCCGGGCTTTGGCCTGCAGTTTTTTCTTTTCTGAACCATCGCCCAACAGTACAAACTGCATTTCCTCGTGTTTTTTCAGCAACCCGGCGGCTTCGACGATCGTCTCTAATGCATTGTTCGGTCCGTGGGCACCGGCATAGAGACAGATGAACTTATTACCGAACCCCAACTCCCGCCTGGTTATTTCCCGGGCCTCGGCTCCGTTCAGGTAATCCATGGATATCCCGTTGGGTAAAAAAATTATTTTTTCCTGGTCAACTCCCTGTCTTACCAGGGCATCCCTTAATCCCTCGGTTAAAACTATGATCCGCGGGCTCCGGCGATAAAGAAAGTGGGCCAGGCGGTATAACACCTGATATACCGGCGAATTGACCCGCAGGCCGAGCACCACCATGCCATCCGGCCAGAGGTCCCTAATTTCCAGGATAAACCGGCTTCTTCTTATTTTACTGAGTACCCAGCCAGTCAGGGCGGCCGGCAGGTGGGGGCTTGAGGCAATAATGGTATCCGGCCTTGGCGCGAACAGTCCCCGGCAAAGCACGATCAGGGCAAATAAGAACATATTGATCACCCTGCGCCAGTTGTTGCCGCTGTAGGCAGATGACCAGATCCAGCGCAAGTACAGCCGCTCTGGCAGGCTGCCTTCAATATTATTAATTAATTTTTTGTCAATATATTGCCTTAAACCGTGGTGAAATACCGACAGCCAGATAATGACGGCATAGCCCCGGGCGGCAAGTTGCTTGGCAAATTCATAATGTCTGGTACCGCCCGGTAGTTGAGGGGGTACAGCATAATGATTTATCATCCAGATTTTTTGTTTCATGATTCACCAGAGCCCCCCTGCTCAACTCAAGCAACGCTTGCTAGTACCATACCGGCGATAAAGGCAATTTGTTCCGAACTAAGCTCCGGGTAGACCGGCAGCGCCAGCGTCTCCCGGGCGGCCAACTCTGCCATAGGAAAGGCGCCGGGCTGTAGGCCCAGCCCGCGGTAGACCTCCTGCAAGTGCAGGGGCAGCGGGTAGTAGACAGCACAGCCAATTTTGGACTGGTTGAGTTTCTCTATAATCCGGTCACGCCGGGGGTGCCGGATTACATACTGGTGATAAATGTGCTTGCTGCCGGGAACTTCAACTGGCAGCGCCAAACCAGAATCATTAAACAATTGGTTATATAGGGCTGCATTGGCCCTTCTTTGATTGTTCCATTGACCCAGTCGCTTTAGCTTCACCAGCAGGACGGCGGCCTGCATTTCATCCAGCCGGCTGTTATAGCCAATTAACGAATGGTAATATTTCTGATCTGTACCGTGATGGCGCAGCTTTTTAATCCTGGCTGCTATTTCCCCATTGGAAGTTACTACCATGCCGCCATCGCCATAACCCCCCAAATTTTTGGAAGGGAAAAAGCTGAAGCAACCGGCATCTCCCCAGGAACCGGCTTTTTTTTCATACTGTTCGGCGCCCATGGCCTGACAGGCGTCTTCTATTACATACAAGTTGCACCTGTGCGCCAGTTCCAAGATTTCCACCATGCCAGTCACCTGCCCGTACAGGTGTACCGGGATAATCGCCCTGGTGCTTGGGGTAATCAAAGATTCAAGCAAATTAGGATTAAGATTGTAAGTATCAATATCTATGTCACAAAAAACAGGCCTCGCCCCCAGCCGGGAGATAACCTCGGCAGTGGCAAAAAAGGTGTAGGGAGAAGTAATCACCTCATCTCCAGGCTTAATGCCGCAGGCATCTAGTGCCAGAAGCAGCGCATCAGTACCGCTGGCTACCCCAATCCCGTAGCTTGCACCGCACAGATCGGCAACGGCAGCTTCCAGTTCTATAACATTTTTACCGAGAATGTATTCGCCGCTTTCTAGAACCAATTTAACGGCAGCGTTTATTTCTTCACTGATTAGGTTGTACTGTGCTTTTAGGTCTAACAATGGTATTGCCACCTGCATACCTCCTGAATAACTTAATCGTGTTTACCTCTTTCAACTGGCGCTGCAAAGTCAGGGATCAGTCTTTGCAGTAAATCCAGCGACTTTTTCTCATCCAATGGCCACCTACCAGGACAGGTTTGAAAAATCATTTTATCCAGGATCGCCGGGAAACAATTCTCTGATTCCACAACCATAATTCTCTCATGTCTGGTTTTTCGGATCCGCTCCCCGGATGTATAAAGGTCTTCAAAAAGCTTTTCACCGGGCCTGACTCCGGTAAAAACGATGGGTATGTCTATATCCGGCCGGAACCCGGATAACTTAATTAAGTCTCTGGCCAGGTCCACAATTCTGACCGGTTCCCCCATATCCAATAAAAAGATCTCTCCCCCCTGCACCATAGCGCCGGCTTGAATAACCAGTTGCACAGCCTCGGGGATCGTCATAAAATACCTCACCATTCCGGGGTCAGTCACCGTAACTGGACCACCGGCAGCAATTTGCTTCTTAAAAAGAGGCACTACGCTTCCCCTGCTGCCGAGAACATTACCGAAACGGACTGAAACAAATTTAGTGCGGGATTGTTCACTGAGCCTTTGCATGATCATTTCAGCCACCCGTTTAGTGGCGCCCATGACGCTTTTGGGGTTTACAGCTTTATCCGTGGATATAAGTACAAAAACATGCGCCTGGTACTGCTTTGCCGCCCGCGCCACATTCAGAGTCCCAAGCACGTTGTTGCTGAAGGCTTCCTCAGGGCTTTTTTCCATTAACGGCACGTGCTTATGTGCTGCAGCATGGAAGATAACCTCAGGCCGGTAACGGCAGAAAATGCACTCCACTCTGTTCTGGTCCCTTACATCCGCAATTTCAATGACCCGTTGCACATCGGGATACAAGCTTTGCAGACTGAGCTCGGCTTCGTAAACGCTATTCTCACCACGGCCCAGAAGAATTATTAAACGAGGCTTAAATGCAGCAACCTGCCTGCACAGCTCCGAACCAACCGACCCTCCCGCTCCGGTGACGAGTACTGCCCGCCCTTTCAAATAGCCCGCTATTTTTTGTAAATTTACTTTAACCGGCTCACGGTGTAAAAGGTCTTCGACCTCAACATCCCTTATTTTACCAAGGTTAACTTTGCCTTCTATATAATCAAACACACTGGGGGTAATTTTTAACCGGACAGGTGTATTGCGGCTTATATTGACCAGTTCCCGGATCGTTTTACTAGACGCCGACGGGATGGCGATAATAATTTCCTCCACTCCGTATCTATCTACTACAGCCGGTATGTCCTCACGTTTTCCCACTACCGGAAGGCCAAGCAACTTCATGTTTTGCTTAAAATCACTGTCATCGATAAAGCCAACCGGCCTCAGGTCCGTATTGTTATCCATGATCGCCCTGGCTACCATCGCTCCTGCAGCACCGGCGCCAACAATCAAGACTGGTTTCTTTAACTGTTTTGGCTGCCAGACATGGTAAAAGTCCCGTGTGAGCCGCCAGCCATACCTTGAGCCGGCCAGTAAAAACAAGGTCATTAACCAGATTAAAAAGAAACCGGTATTGGGAAGGTAATCCTCAAAATAAAAATGATTTAAACCAAATTGGAGCAGGGCCGCCAGGGTTACAGACTTGATAACGGCATATATTTCCCCTGTACTGGCGTACTCCCAGATCCGGTTGTATAAACCGAGAAAATAAAAGGAACAAAGGGAGATAGTGGTCATGGCAGCGGCAAATTTTCCATACTCTTGCTCATAGAGAAGATTGGTATGGGCAATTAGAATGATCGACATCACAACTGCCACATTAACAAGCAAGGCATCTAATAACATTAAAAAAAACATGCGAACATAATTTTGCATAATTCATCTTACTTCCGTTGAGTTAATTTTCAGTTACTCCCAGGGGCAGCGCTACCTCTTTGCCGGTATCGCTGGACTGTTGAATAGCCAGGATTATTTCCAATGCTTTTCTTCCCTCTCTACCGTCAACCTTAGGCCTGCCTTGAGCACGGACCGCTTGCGCCATATCCCCAATGCAACAAACAAGAGGGGATTCACCGGAGCTGCCATTAACATCCTGACCTAAAACACCATCTCTTTCAGGACTGTTGAACTGCCAAATTTTAACTTCACCGACGCTGGCGCCACCGATTATTACCGTACCCTTTTCACCGAAGATGCTGATTGTTTCCTCAAGGCTTCTGGGGTAGATGGCGCTGGAGGCTTCCACAATTCCCAGTGCCCCGTCTGCAAAACGTAAAACAGCAATGCCAACGTCCTCGCCTTCGCTCAGGCCCAGGTTTGATGCGGTATAACCAAAAACGGAAACCACCCTGCCCATCATCCACTGTAATAAGTCGATATTGTGAATGGCCTGATTAAGCAGTACTCCGCCACCCATACTTTTTAATCGCCGCCAGGTCTTTTTTCCATAATAATCCTTATTTCTATTCCACCTCACCGTGGCATTGGCATGCATAACTCTACCGAAGCGCCCTTCCTCCATGGCCTTGCTCAGTCTAAGGATAGCCGGCTTGAAACGGTTTTGGTGAACAACCCCCAGGGTTACCCCGGCTTTTTCACAGGCCTCGATTAACATGTCGGCATCGCCCAGGCTTAAGGCCATGGGTTTTTCCATCAGGACGTTCTTGCCTGCCCCGGCCGCTGCAACACCCATGGAGGCATGAAGGCCACTGGGCGTACAAATGTTGATCACATCTAGATCAGGATCCTCCAATAGCAGGAGGTAATCAGTATATGCCCTGGCCCCGTACTTTCCAGCCAATTGCTGAAGCGGTGCTTGATCAATATCGTAAACGGCAGCCAATTCACAATCAGGTAAAGCAGCTATAGCCTCTGCATGTTTTGCAGCCATGTCACCGCACCCCGCCAGGGCGAATTTGACTTTCTTCAACAAAAACCACCTCTAATAATGTTCAGGATCAACACTCTTTGTTAGTCTATTCCATTCCCATTTTCTCGGTGATTGTTTTGTATTCTTTTTGAATAAAGTAGCCATGATTATCAAGCCGGTCAGATGATGCCCATAACGGGCGTACAATAGAAAAAGCCTGCCGACATGAACTTAGTCGACAGGCCTTAACCTTCTAAAAAGAAGTTTTATTTTTAACTGATTATTCTCCTTATCACTTGTACAATGGAACATTAAAGCATAAGGTTAATAGAGCTAGGTGATACACAACAACCAGTGAATATACCGAGACAACCAATAATATGGAACGCCTGACCAGGACGGGCTTATACCGGGATAAGTACCACAGCAACAACAACAATGCTGCAATCCATAGAATACGAATTAAGAGGGAAAGGTTCGCCGGCAGGGTCATGATCCTTACCATCAGGGGATTTGCCTCTTTAGCAATACCTTGACCGATTTCCCAGCAGGTAAAAAAGTGGTCAATGATAGCAAACACCAGCACAGTTATATAAGGAAGCACATGATATCACCAGCAACATAATACCAGTATATACCATATAATACAAGATGTTCCTTACAGCTAATTTTAATCTACCACTTCTTTTGCTCCGCCAATAAGATATATATAGCTTTTTGGATCAATTACTAATTGGTTTTAGCCATCAATCTTTTTCTTATTTCCTTAACCTTATTTACATATGGTACATACTTTGCCGGGTCTTTGTCCGCCAACCCGCCATAAATGATGATCGCTTCCCGGTAGGTTTTTTTTGCCTCGGCAATCTTCCCTGCATCACAATAAAAGTTGCCCAGGTTAACCCGGGTCCCAGCCAGGACAGGTAAATAGACCTCCGGGTTCTCATTCGCTAGCTTTTCAAAAAGCTGCAGGGCTGACTGAAAGGACTTTTCAGCCTCGTCAAATTTGCCTGTATTACCATATAAAACGGCTATATTATTGATGGTCCCGGCCAGGGCAGGCAGGAAGGAATCCGGCCTCTGTCCTGCCAGTTGATTATAAATGTTCAATGCTTCGTAATAAGCCCCTTCCGCCTCTGTGGGCCTGCCTATATCCCGGTAAAAGACCCCCATGGTGTTTTGAATCCTGGCCAGGGCCGGCAGGTAAACCTCCGGATTCAGCTCCGCTAGCTGTACAAAAATCCGCGAGGCAGCCTGAAAGGATGTTTCAGCATCCTCCAACTTGCCTGTATTGCGGTAAAAGATGCCCAGGTTGTGCTGGGTTGTAGCCAGGGCAGACAGGTACAGGTGGTCGTCCGGGTGCTTGTCTGCCAGTTGAATATAAATTGTCCGGGCTTCTAATAATGCCTGTTCAGCCTGTTTTAACTTGCCCTGGTTGAGATAAAGGATACCCAGGTTGTTTTGAGTCATGGCCACAGGAGGCAGGTAGCTGTCTTCATCTATCTCCGCCATCTGGCTAAGGATGTCCAGGGCTTCCCGGTAGGCCCTTTCCGCACCCGCAAAGTTGCCTGAGGCTTTATAAAAGGCGCCCAGGTTATTCTGGGCCATCGCTATAGTCGGTAGATAGGCCTCCGGATTCTCTTCGGCCAGCCTACCGTAGATCGTTAAGGCTTCTCTGGCTATACTTTCCAGAATAACAGCGGTGTCTTCCGGGCCTTTTACCGTATAGCCTTTTCTGTCAGTGTTCTCAGGGGGCGGGGACAATTCTTGCTGCAGTTCACCGTTGATAAAAGGTAAGGCTGCGCCCGTAATATCATAGTAATGCTTAAAGTCCTTTTCGGTTAGCCATGGAAACTGCCTAAGGACCCGGACCTTGATCGCTTCAACCTTGTGTCCTTCGTTTTTCCAATAGTTAATGGCCTCAACAACACCATCATTAACCTTCAAATAAAAGGTTAGATGTGGTTTTCCCATTTTAATGGCTCTTATAAATTGACAGTGAAGATCAGAGATAAATTCTTCCGGCTGCTCTTTTTTATACATCGGGCAATTGTCTACCGGGCAATCCTCTGAGCATTTAGCTTCAATTAAGGAGCCATAATATGGCGTTATTAAGAAGATCGCTAAATCGCTATCATTTAGGTTTTTTAAAGCCTCCTGCCGGGAGGTGTTTTCGTCTGGAATGAAAACATTTTGTCTCTCCACACCAATTCCGGCAAGAAATTGGTTTATAAAGTTCAGGATTTTCTCTTCTGACTCGCTATGCTCCCCGCAAGCCGAGCCCAGGAATATTTTAATCATAAAGCACCCCTATCCACGAATTTTACCTAAAGCTTTTTTATAATATAATTTGGTCTGTCCCCGAAATAAAAAAATTATACCAATGTAAGTAAGACCAGGCTTATTGCTTCATTTGAGCAGGGCCAACCGGGCCGAAAACAACTTTGTTTCATATAAAATATCAGGTATAGAGCGTCTGGGCAAATATAATTAATGGAATTTCGGCACTAAATATCCGGACATCCTTTTCATTCAGGGGTAGAAAATAAGTGAATCCTGGTATTTATATAACGCTAAGGATAAAGTGCGCTGAATAACAAGCAGGCAGTCCTTGATTATTTGTCGATCTTCAATCTATCGCTCCGGCGCCGTCTACGTGCTATTATAAATTTTAAGCTCAGATAAACCACCAGGCCGGCCAGAGTCGCGTTGATCACACTGCCTACCAGAAAGGGGTAGCCATACTGCAAGATCTCATCAAGAAAGCAATCCAAATATACAATGCCGGTATCTTTCACATCCAAGCCGGGCTTCGTTCCCAAAAAACTAGTACCGGTAAGTACATTCAGAGTATAGAAAAAAGGAACGGCCAGCTTAAAAAAAACTACTGTGGTCGCTGCTGCGATGGGATTGCAGCGGGTTAGGTGGGCTACCAAATAAGAAAGCGGGATGCTGATCACTGGGATGGGCAGAAAGTCAAAGGCAAAACCAAGCGCCACTCCCCGTACCAACCTTTCCGGCGAATCAGCAATGCCGATTATCTTGTTGTAGAAGCGGTTAATAAGTTCCATTTATGATTAAAACCTCATATAACTGTTTAAGTATTATACACACGAACCGGCAAAAAACCAAACAAAATTCTGGCAATACATATTGACATAATAACCGCAAGCTACGGGGTAAAGATTGTATTACTGCCCAATTCCGCGTACGGGTCTGATATGTACCGAGATGGAGGGGGCTTTTCAAGTTCATACATAACGGTCTTTTTTGCCAGTGTTATCTCACCTCAGAAGAGTTTTCTATAGTAACTTCGCCATTTAAATGAAAAAGCCTGCCGAGTCGGCAGGCTGAGGCCACCCCTTAAGGGGTCCTTTTTTTAGATATTATAAACGCTTCAGCTTGGAATAATCATTACTTAATTGGATGGTGACAGCAACGTATAAAATCCAAAACATAGAGTTGCGCACAAGGATAAAACTTTCCGGTATATTGAGGATGATCATAAATACAAGCAATAACAGGGGAAATATTTCCTTAACAATTTTTTTATTGTGTAATACAATCAATGCCTTGAACAAATTAGAACATAACGAGCATAAAAAAGCTGCTACACCAACCGCACCAAGTTGCAACCACAAATCCAGGTAGCCATTATGGGCAGTTTTAGGTTCCCAGGAAATGCTCTGCCATATATAGCTGGAAGGTCCTTCCCAGCCCAGCCAGAAGGCGCCGTAACCATACCCCAGCCACGGGCGCTGCCGGATCATATCTCCAAGCGCTTGCCAGAGTCTGGTACGACCAGTTAAAGTTATATCCCGCCCGAACATAGCCAAAATAAGATCCAGGTTATTGATCAGCCAGGCCGCTAAACTTCCAAGCACCAGAATTATAAAGATAAAAAAATAGATCTGCCTAATTGAAAAACAGCACACCAAACGATAACTTAATAACAAAAGCAAGAGCAACAGCAAAGGCAGGGAAAAAACCACCAAAGCTGTTACTGACTTAGCTAAAAAAAACAAGGCTATAGATATACCGCAAAAGCCCAATCCCATCAAACGTTTTTTTACGTGACTGAACGAATACAATAGCCATATCAGAGCAGCCAAGGCCATGTAACAGCCGAGCCCATTTTTATGGCCGTAAATTCCACGCAAGGCGCCACTATCCTGATGAATGCCATACGCAGGTAATAACAAGGCCAACCCGAGGCTGATAACGGCACTTAGACCAAATGTCCACACCAGCAATTTCAGTAACTCTTGCCGTGTATAACGGATAGCCAGATACACTCCAAAGGCTGTGGTAGCTAAAATGAATATACTGCAACGCACGGTCACTAAAGGGACCTCCGTCCAAACGACGGAAAGGAAGGCCAATCCTACCAGCAAACAAAGAAGCCGGTCGTTTTTACCAGTTAAAATAATTTGCCGCCAATGTAAAAGCAGCAGAAGAAAGATAATTGCATAAAAACAAAGCCATAAACCCTTTAAAATAACCTCTTGAGTAAAGCCTAGAAGCACTATACTTTCCCTGCCTAGTAGAGAAACAACCGCACCTGTTGAAAGAAACAGGACCATGACTGTTGCTAATTGCTCCCACAAGGCTGGTTTTTGTTTTTGTTTGTTAATGTTCATTAATTCCTTATTTTGACGACTCTGGTATATTCCAATATCTCCTTTCTGGGTTTTGGCATAGACAGTACCACCCCGAACGCTACCCCAAGCAATAAGCCTGCCGGCAAGGTAAAAATGGAGGTAAAAAGTAGAGGTAGAAAGGAAATAAGCCATGGCCAAGCCCTCAGGTAAGAAACATGGAATAGCCTTCGGATCTGACAGTGTATGACAAGATAACTTAACAAAGCCAGCAATTCTGCCACACCATAACCAATCAGCCCTAATCGGGGTAAAAATAAAAGGGTACCACCGGCAAACAGCAAAACATGCGCAATATGAAACCAGGTTACCTCCCCATTGCGCTGAAGAACGTAGAGTACCGAAGAGTGCATGCTAAACACCGCATTTAACAAATAACTAACGGCAATAAAGGGATAAATATAGAGAACGGCATTCCACCGTTCCCCAAATAGTACGGGCAGTACCCATGGAGTAATACAGGCAAAGCTTGCCAGTAAAGGTCCAAGGGCTAAAACCTGCAAGACCATGGCCTCTTCCAGGGCTTGCTTTAAACGAAAGTAATCCCCCTGTATTCTACCAAACGCAGCAATAGAAAGCCGCCAGGTAGCTCCCTTAATAAAGCTTAAAGCCTCCACCAGACGGATCGCTAAAGCCACGTATCCCACCCCCTCCGGACCTGCGTACCGGCCAACAATTACCGGATTTACCAGTGTGCGAAGCTGCCACACCCAAATCGAAGCAGAATACCCGGCGCCGTACCCGATCATCTCCTTAATTAAAGCCATGGACCAGTATGGGCGGGGAGTCAAACGGGCCAGGATACAGGCGCCGGTAAGTAAAAAAAATTGGCCGGTTAAAAAGGCCATCACCGGCGCCCAAACCCCTTTGCCATGGTAGGCTAATGACAGGGCAATCCCATAGTAGATCAATTGCCCCGCCAGCTCTAATGCCGCCACCAACCGGTAATTCAGATCCCGTTCCAGCCGGGCCATGGCCGGGCCGGCCATAGCCGTCAAGGGTAAAGTCAGCAACATGATTAACATGGGGGGGATAAAGGCCGGATTTTGCAACCACATCTGCAGCAGCGGCATGGCTGCAATCCCCAGCAGCAGCCCCGACACCCCCGTGATCAACATCAGGGTAAAAGCCTGATGGTAGACATTAATGCCGGGTTCAGCCTCTCGCCTGACGATATATACGTTTATGCCCAGGCCGGTCAGGTTTCCCATATACCCAACTATGCCTAAAGCCGCGGAATAAAGGCCGTAATTTTCCGGGCCGATGATCCGGGTAAGAAGCAAGACGCCACCCAGGCCAATAATCAGACCAAGCCCCTGTCTGACTGCAAGGTATGCGCCACCCTGTAAAACCTTTTTTCGCAGGTTCATCTCAACAGCAACCCTTAAACGGCTAAAGTGATTTCCTAGACTTTCCCCGGACGAAAATTGATTTCGTCTCTAACAACGTCATAATCAGGAAATAACCCATTGATTATGTCGGCATAAGAAATTGAATTTTGTATATTTTCAGGGAAAGTCTTTATGTTTTTATCAAGCGTAAACCCTTTATCAACAAACTCAGATTATACATTCAATATTTCAGCGCATTGTTAATATTAATTGATTCATTCACTTAATTCTAAGATAAATTAATATTTTGTCCAGCAAGGGTTGCTTCCTGGTACATGAAAGATTACAAAAACGCAAACATTTCCTGGTTTTTTCACGAACCATCATAGCTTTTTTGCTGAACCATATCTCTTCCAGCATCTTTCCTTCACTAAATTGTCCAATGGAATGCATATATGGACACAACCAATAGGTTAGATCACCATTATCAGAATAAATAAAAATGGTTGAATAGCCAATAGTACAGTCATTATATATTAGTTTATCTTTCATAGATTGCTTTAATAAATCCCGGCGATAAACCCCATGTTCATCCAAACCAGATTCAAAGTAAGTAATAAAACCCTTTAATGTATCTAAATCAGCATTTATTGAATACCCCTGTTCTTTCAATAAAATAAGTTCATTGATCACTTCTCTAAACTTACCAGTATCCTTCACCCAAAGTTTTTCGGCCACTTCAGGTACATCAAATTCATTATAAGGCTGGGGAGTAATAAAAACGCCCTTTATCTTTCCATATTTTTTTACTAAATCCGGTATAGTACTGTAATTCAGTTGGGTTATTACACATTTTAAATTTATGGACAAATCCGATTTAGACTTTTCCCTTTCAATAATAAGTTTGTCAATTCCCTTTAGAGTCTTTTTTGTACCATTAGGAACAGGTCTCATTTTCTCATTTATTTCCGGATTAAGAGATTCAATAGAAATCCCAATATTGAACAGCTTGGAGTCAATTATTTTTTTTATATTGCAATCATTAAGCAAATATCCATTAGTAGTAAAAGAGAATTTTATTTTTTCTTTCCTGCAAAGCTCTAGTATCTCAAAAAGAGGCTTATATAATAATGGCTCTCCTCCAGTAAAAGATACAAGTAAGCCTTTGCCTGAGAGTTTTTTCAGCTGCTTAATTAACTGTGCAAATTTTTCCCCGGAGATAGGTTCTGTCGAAGCATTTCTCTTTATGCCTTTTTTCTTGGCAATACCAGCGCTGCACATAATACACAAACCATCACAAACCAGGTCATAAAAAGAAATATACACAGACCTTGGCCTCGCAATAAAAAACGGCGTAAATTTAGAAATTAAATATGAGATTTCTTTTAGGAAAAAGGGGAATCCTGACCATAACCTTTTAACAAAATTCCTCATCACAAACACCTAATTAATTTATTATTTTTACTTTTTGCTCCTTATCCAACCAGGCCTGAAACATTAAAACGTCCCATAGATAGTACCACCGGTCTCTTTTCCCCGACAGGTGTTCTTTCCACAATTTCCGGATCGGCTCAGGTTGAAAATAACCCTCCCGCGACAGGCGTGCCTCACTTAACAAATCCTCCGCCCAATCCTTTAATGCTCCCCTCAGCCAGTTGCCGATCGGCACCTCAAACCCCATTTTAGGCCGTTTTGTCAAATACCCGGGTACATATTGCTCCAACACCCGTTGCAGCAGCCACTTCCCCTGCCCGTTTTTCACCTTCATCCCCAGGGGCACCCGCCAGGTAAACTCCACCACCCGGTGGTCTAGAAGAGGCACCCGGACTTCCAGGCTTACCCCCATGCTGGCCCGGTCTACTTTGGTAAGGATATCGTCAGGTAAATACGTCACAGTATCCAGATACATAACCCGCCGGGTGAAATCCGGTAAATCCACCCAGGCATCACGCTCCGTGAATAACGTCGGAGGCTCAGTGGCGTTAATCACTACTTCAACCGGGTTTCTCCATTGGGACAGCAGGCAGAGGTACATAGCCTCGGGGCTATCCACCGCCATAATTCCGGCCAGTTTTTGCATCCTTTCAAAAAATAGTGATTCCCGCGCCAGGGGGCTAAAAGTTGTCATAGCACCGGCCAATACCCACCTCAGTCCCGCGGGAATTCTTACAATATTCCTCCAAATGTTCCAACCCTTAAAATAACGGTTATATCCCCCGAAAAGCTCGTCCCCTCCGTCACCTGATAGACTCACGGTCACATAGCGACGGGCCAACTCTGAGACCAGAAAGGTCGGAATCTGTGAGCAGTCGGAAAATGGCTCATCGTATAGAGCCGGCATTTTAGGGATTACCGCCATCGCCTGCTCGGATGTGACATATAACTCGTTATGTTCGGTGCCTAAATAATCGGCTACCGCCCTGGCATATCCTGCCTCGTTATAGCCCTGCTCATAAAAGCCAATGGAGAAAGTCTTAACCGGCCGCTCTGACTGAGCCTGCATCAGCGCCACAATTGTGGAGGAATCGACACCGCCTGAAAGAAACGCGCCAAGGGGTACATCAGATACCGTATGAAGTTTGACGGCATCCCGTAAGAGTGCATCCAAATGGCTTATGGCTTCATCCTCTGATCCGCTAAAGAATTCGGCAGAACCCCGCTCGGCGACCTGTTTGACTGACCAGTACGGGTCTGGTGTTGAGGCGTTGCCCGGGTCTGCTGTGTCAATGCTCAGAATTGTCCCTGGCAGGAGCTTATAGGTGGACTCATAAATGGAATAAGGGGCGGGAATATAGTTATGGCGTAACATCAAGGCAACAGCATCCCGGTTAACTTCAGCCATGAATTCCGGATGAGCTTTCAGGGCCCGTTAAATACCATGACATAACGGCCATGTGCGGAGAGCATCGGCTGGTGGCCCTCCGGGGAAAGATCTACGATAGACAGACGCCGGTGTCCCAAAGCAATACCAGCCTTTTCATCCACCCACGCTCCTTCGTCATCAGGGCCGCGATGCCGAATAGTGTCGGACATCTGTCTCACCATAGCCCGCAGCTGATCATTTCCGGTTTGCCTGGTGAAATCAACAAAACCCGTTATGCCGCACATTAAGCTAAACCCCTTATTTGTTTTTGCTATTGACTTTAAGCGGCCGTAAATCCAAAAGGGCTTGGAACGTTTTTTTATAAAGCACATCAAGATTATAGTTGTTGATAATGTGCTGGCGAGAAGCTTTAGTTATGGTCAGGTAGTCTTTATACGGTAAATTCAGCAAGGTTGACCACGCTTTCATCAGTTTTACGGGATTGCTGGGTGGAACAACCATGCCGTTTTCCCTGACTATCCAAGCCGAATCGCCTACGTCCGTCACCACGCAGGGCACACCGCAGGCCATTGCTTCACCTACCACGTTAGGAAACCCCTCACCAAAAGAAGAAGAGGAAGTAGCTAGATCCAAGGCATTGTAAACAGCAGACATATCCTCCCGTGCCCCTGCCCAGATGAGATACTTCGTTAAATCTAAAGCTTTACCTAACGCGTAAAGTTCCTGCCGGTAATCAGCAGGGCCGTCTCCTACACAGACAAAACGCACATCCTTCCTCTCCCGCACCAGTAAGGCAGCCGCCTCAAGAAAGGTTGGGTGGGCCTTCATCGGGTCCAGCCGCCCGACCAGACCAATCAGCTTTTCGTCGTTGGATAGACCCCACTCCGCCCGCACTGGTTTCCCTGACTCCGGATCGGGCCGGAAGCGCTCAGTATCAATGCCGTTGGGGATAACCACCGTTTTTTCCTGCGGAAATCCTCGAGAAATGGCATAATTACTACCCGCATGGGAATTCACAATGATCCGGTCGGCAAAACGGGAAAGTCTGCACTCCACCGGATGAGTCAGGCGCATGTACCGGTTGTAACGCGTAAAATCCAGATTGGAGACGCGTACTCCCCAGACCATACGGATGTCCGGGAATAGCGGCTTGAGCAGCACCGTAAGGATATTTGCCGTAACGAGGTAACCGTGCAGAATATCCGGCCTCTCCCGGCGTAAAAATCGTATCAGGCGCCCGAGGAAACCAAGGACATCCCAGCGCCCGCGTTTTTCAAGAGAAATTACGGGAACCCCGGCTTTTTCCAGGTCCTGCTGCAGGGGGCCACCCGAGTAAAAGATAAGCACCGCGACAGAATGCCCGTACCGGTGAAGTTCCCGGGCCAGGGCGACAAGCTGGCGTTCCGCACCACCGTAGTCAAGGGAGCGGATTAGGAAAGTAATTTTCATGCATTCACCATCTTTAATACAGATTCAGGCAATCTTATTTGCCGTAACTTGGTCCGTTTAAAACTCCAATTTCCCAACCCATTCCCAATTCTCCTTACTCCACTCCACAGTCCGGCTGATCCCCTCTTCCAGGCTTGTCAGTGGTTGCCAGCCCAGAATTGCCAGCGCCTTCCTGATATCCGCCCGGGTTGCTGTCATATCGGCCTTTTGGAAATTTTTATATTGAAATTTAGCCTTCCGGCCAGTATATCTTTCAATTAGTTGGATCATTTCAGAAAGTAAATGGGGGTTGTTGTTCCCAAGGTTGATGATCTCATACCCAACCGGTTTAAGCCCCATAATCGTTCCCCTGGCAATATCATCGATATAGGTAAAATCTCTAATCTGCTTGCCGTCCCCAAAGACTTCCAGCGAGGTTCCGTCCATGATCCACCTGATGAACCTGAAATAGCTCATGTCCGGTCTTCCCGCCGGACCGTAGACCGTAAAATAGCGAAATATTGTCACGTCAAGCCCGTATAGATAATGATAGGTATAGGCCATGGCTTCGGCTGCCTTTTTTGAAGCAGCATATGGTGAAATAGGTGTATTCACGGGTAAATCCTCATGAAAAGGTAATTCCTGCCCGGCATAAAGGGAGGAGGTTGAAGCCAGGACAAATTTGGGCACATCATATTTCCGGCATAACTCCAGTAAGTTCAGGTTACCCCCGGCATTGGTCGAGAAGTAAATAAAGGGGTTCGCGAGACTGGCACGCACCCCGGCACGGGCACCCTCGTTGATTACCGCATTAGGACGGCACAATTGAAATATGACGTTCAATGCAGCAAAATCCTCGATATCAACTTGATAGAATCTGAAATTGCTGTGTTTCCTTAGATTGTTAAGACGCCACATTTTAATATTTACATCATAATAGTCATTGAGATTATCTATACCTACGACCTCATAGCCTTTTTCCAGAAGCATTTGTGAGACTTTGCTTCCAATAAAACCTGCCGCGCCCGTAATCAGGACAATATTTATTTTTATCATGAGGAAGCCACCTCTTAACAACAGGGTAATTCTTTACCGGAGCCCGAGCCCTTACTCAACACATATAAGCCTCAACAGCCCACTTTTTTAGTTCATCTTACTACGGGCCAAAAGTTTTAGAACAAAACAAGGCTCTAGTAAATACCTGCGCCAAAGGCGCTCTGGTTCGCTCACCAGCCGGGACAACCACTCCAGCCCCAGCTGACCCATCCAGCGGGGCGGTGTGGGCACCGCTCCCGATACGTAGTCCATTGTCGCCCCAACCGCGATAACAACGTTGGCATGAAGCTCAGGCAAATTATCAAGTATCCAGCACTCTTGCCTGGGCATGCCCATACCCACCATAAGAATCTTGGGCTGATACACTTCTATACGTTGCAGAACTTGATGATTTTCTTCATTTCCAGGGGAAGCATTAAAATATCCGTGCAGAGTCTCCAGTTGAAGTCCATGTATCTCATTTTTTAGGATCTCTGCAGCTCTGGCGGCCACGCCGGGCTTTGACCCCAAAAAAAACACCCTCCACCCCTGCCGGGCCGCTTGCTGCATCAGTGGACGGACCCAGTCTACAGAGGTAAACCGGTTTTTGCGTTGCAGCGGGTGCCCCAAAAACCGTCCTAAAAATACGATCGGCATCCCATCTATATAAATAAATTTGGAGCAAGCGTAAAAATCACGCATTTTAGGATCATGGTGGTAGGTATACAAGCTGTGCAAATTATGGTGGGCAATAATATACTGCTCATTCCTTGTAATTGCTTCTTCAATCAGGCAAAAAAGGTCATCCATGGTCAGAGCGTGTACAGTAATTCCCAAAAACGAGTATACTTCAGGCTTCATGACTGGTGCCTACCCCAAGAATTTCCTCAGTTTGGGAAACCATTTCACGAATGCGGGCAACCCAGCTGTGGTTTTTGACAATCTCCTGCCGGGCCATCTCCCCTATTTCCACGAGGTTAGGCCGGGCCTGATAAGCTTCACGCAGGGCCCGCTTTAAATCCTGCACATCACCGGGATGATAAAGAAAGCCCGTCCGCTTGCCTTCTACCAACCTGCAGGCATCATCGTGGGCCGAAGCCAGGACAGGCTTGCCCATGGCCATGTATTCATACAATTTTAAAGGTGAGTGGTACATCGAGCCGATCTTTAGAGGCAGATGCCCGGAATAGCCCAGATCAAAACCGGCAATGTAAGCGGGCACCTCATCCAGGGAGATCCGGCCGGTAAAACGCACACATTCGGTTAAATCCAAATCATTTGCCAGGCATTCCCACTCGCGCCGGGCCGGGCCGTCACCAACCACAACCACATTAATTGAGAGTCCCTCCTTTTTAAGCTCGCTTACAGCTTGGAAAAGAATATCCAGGCCTTGCCAGGCAATCAGGAAGCCCACATACCCCACGGTGAAGTTCTCAAAGATCCGGTGTGGGGGGTACAAACTCGCATCAAAAAAAGCAGTATCTACTCCGCAGGGTGCTACAATTATCTTTTTCGCATCAATGCCACACTCCCGGATAACGAACTCCTTCAGCGCCTGGCTTACACACACCAGCACATCACATTGCCTATAAGCCTCCACCTCCAAACGGCGGGCAAGACCAGTCAGCAGCAGGCTTTTACGCTCTTCTTTGGCCTCGTGATAGAAAGGGCCGCTTGTCTCTAAAATCCAGGGCACACCCTTGCGCTGAAAAATCCAGCCCAGTGATTGTAAAGTGGCAAACCGTTCGTACACCCAATCCACCTGTCCACCCAATTCACGCCGGCAGCGCCGTGCATTAATCACTCCCAACCCGATGCGGGTCAGGTCCGTCATCAGCGTAATGACCGGATTAGCGGTCATTAGCTTATCCGTGCCCTTACCGGCGATAACAGGAGGCAAGCGATCCCCCAACACAAATGGTTTTACTTCCCAGCCAAGCGCCTTAAAGCCCCCAATAACCCCGAGGGCCTGGGTGCGGGGACCCCCGGCCTCAGCATCCGGTCGGGTAGATACCCGGGGCGCCCCGCATAAATAGCCAAGTCTTTTCATGCTTTTTCTCCTTCGCCTTCCCCATGCTTAGTTCGAAGCCTGAGGGAGATAACCACATACAAAATCCAGTAAATAGAGTTTTGAATCAGTATGGAGCTATCTGTTATCCCATACATAATTATGCTGGTCAAAAGTAGCAGAAGAAACATTCCATTCAAACCGTTCTTCCTGCGCGCCATGGCTATGGCTTCTAAAAAGTTTCTAGAGATAGATAATGCAAGTATTACTAAACCCATCAAGCCTAGCTGCAGCCACATATCCAGGTAGAAGTTATGAGCGTCCGGGGGGTTCCATCCAATCACGTTCCATATATAACCGGAAGGACCAGTCCAGTTCAGCCAAAAGGCACTATAACCGTAACCAAACCACGGCCGCTGTTGAATCATATCCCAAACCAACTGCCAGAGTTGTGTTCGCCCGGAGAGAGTTGTATCCAATCCAGTATGGTGTAAGGGAATTGTCGCTGCCGGATTAAGGTTATTGGCTAACATGAAACCCGAACTCCCGGCTACCAGAATAATCAATAGCACAGGTAAGATGTTGCGCCTGCTCCCTGTGCGGTAAAGATATATCAGAAACACAAACAGTAGCACAAAAAAGACTGCCAGGGCTGTTTTTGATGTGGATAAAAACATGATCTCCGCTGAGAGCCCCAAAAATACCAGCCGGCTCATACGCCGTTCCGGATTACTGTGAGCATACATTAACCACACCAGAACGGCTAAAGCCATTAAGCGCCCCAGGACATTTTTATTAATATAAATACCCCGCCAGGCGCCAAAGTGGGGGATATTATGATGAATCCCCAGGGACGGCAGCAGCAAGGCAAAGCTAAGGCTCAAGACAGCGCTCAAACCTAGTGTCCAAATTAGCAACTTCAGCAGTTCTTGCATTGAATATCGGGAGGTCAGATAAATACCGAAAAGCGTAGTGCCTAAGAGTGCTACACTGCGGCGCAGGGTTAATCCAGGAGCATCGGACCAGATAACAGAAACTAGAGCCAATCCCACCAGGAGCCAAAGCAACTTATCTTTAAAAGCAATAGATACAACCTGCCGAAAGCGAACAAACAATAGTAAGACGGTTACTAAGTAAATAACTGACCACAATCCTTGCATGATTATGTCTCCCTGGACAGGGTTAAAGGCTGCTCCACAGTCTTCACGCAGCAGGGGAAATAAGGCTCCAGTGGAAAGGAGCAGTCCGGCTACTGCAAATGCTTTCTCCCACCTGGAAATTGTTTTCTGTTTAACTCCAGTTACAACAGCAATACTTCGCATAAAACCTCCATACCCACATGCCTTTGTGTCCTATGTGCCACGCTTAAAACCGCTTCATAACTAGTTTTGCAAGCTGATATATCCGACTTGCACAACTTAACGAAGGATAAGATATGACCAGTAATGCTATTTTCCAGAGCGAAGGTTTTTGTTCTAAGGCATGTTTAGTCATTAAATAAGGCAAGTGGCGATCTAATGAAATGGAAGTTTTTATTCCCATTATTGATAACGTTTCTTTTAGTTGGTCATGCTGAAAAGTAAAATGTTTCGCTATTCTCCGGATACTATTATTATCTTTAGAAATAAGACTACTCCAGTGGTTCTGACCATGTTTTCTATACATGGTCAGCGCCTTTGGCACACCTACGATCATGCCTAAAAAAGGGGCTAAATCTCCTACGTATGCATCTGCGCAAAGTTGGAAACCATCTACCGGCATAGGAAGCACCCTTTCTAAATATTGACGGGAAAAGCACAGTGCACTTGTAGGCGGTCTTGGCCACCAACCACCAGACTGTTCCACTCTCTCCCTGATCAAACCAACCCACAAATCAAAAGGCCATGACCGGTATATTTGGACACCTTGAGAATCCACTACCAGTATTCGGTGATAATAAAGCACTGCATCCGGATGTCGCTGTCGTGCCTTGATTATTTCCTCAACTTTGTTTGGAAAAAAGACATCATCTGAGTCAAGAAAACAAATAATATCCCCCCGGCTAACCGCAAAACCGGCATTAAACGCTGACGCCTGTCCCCCGTTCTTTTTTAACACCGGAACAATCCGGTCGCCGTACGAAGCAATTACGTCGCGGGAGTTATCGGTGGAACCGTCATCCACTACAATCACTTCCACCCCCGGGTATGTTTGGTTTATTGCGCTGTCAATAGCTTCGCTTAAAAAGCGGCCGTAATTGTAATTGTTTATTACTACGCTAACCAAAGGTCCGTCCATCAACAACCAAAACCTTCCGGATGTCTATTGTACCAGCGCCAGGCTGTCTCTATGATCGTCGCCAGGCCGGTAAAGCGCGGGCGCCAGCCAAATTCTTTTCTTGCTTTTTCAGAAAAAGCCACCAGTTGATAAGCACAGATCCCATATTACCTTGTTAATTTATGGACAAAGCTATCAATCGTTGCCGCTAAACCTAGCTCTAAAGAAATAGCGGGCTCCCAACCAAGCAACACTCTGGCCTTGCTGATATCAGGGCACCGTTTGGCGGGGTCGTCGGGCGGCAGCGGCTTATAGACAACATTCAGTTCTACTTTGCACAGGCGGGCAATGATTCCGGCAAATTCCAATATGGTATATTCGTCCGGATTACCGATATTTATAACTTCCCCGCTGGTGTTCTCATAAAACATGGCCCGCAGGAGACCCTCAACTTCATCTGCTACATAGACAAAGCTGCGTGTCTGGGCGCCGTCCCCATACACAGTCAAGGGTTCACCCCGGAGAGCCTGGCAGATAAAATTGGGCACCACCCGGCCGTCATTGATTTGCATGCGTGGGCCGTAGGTATTAAAGATCCGTATAATTCTGGTGTCGAGACAATAGCAGCGGTGATACTCACAAGTCAGCGCCTCAGCGAAACGCTTGCTTTCATCGTAGCAAGCGCGCTCACCTAAGGGATTTACATTTCCCCAGTAAGTTTCCGGTTGGGGGTGCACCTGGGGATCACCGTAGGCTTCCGAAGTGCTGGCAAGCAAAAATTTTGCATTATGCTCTACCGCCATGTCCAGCATATTCTTCGTTCCAATACTATTTACCAACATGGTTTCAATGCTGAGACGCCGGTAATCGACCGGGCTGGCAGGGCTGGCCAGATGCCAGATGAAGTCGCACTTTAAATCCGGAAGTATAAAGGCTGCTGTAATATCGGTTTGGAAATATTTAAATTTTTTGTTAGAGGACATAGCATTATCCAAGTTTTCCAGACTGCCGGTGCAAAGGTTGTCCAGGCCAATCACCTGGTGCCCTTCTAAAAGCAATCGATCTACCAGGTGGCTTCCTAAGAAGCCACCTGCACCTGTTACCAGTGAAACCGGAGCATTTATTTGAGAGGATATCTGTTCTACTTCGGGCATAATTATCTCCCCCATAACTCTTATTGTCAGACTCAGATATCGTATTGATATCAACTTTTCCGATTTTCCCTGTGACAGCCAATCCCACTATACCAGAATCCTAATTTTTCTATTTCTATGGCCTGGAGCATGTTTCTGCCGTCAATAATCACCGGTGTCCTCATTAACTTTTTCACTCTGGAATAGTCTAACTGAACAAATTCCGGCCATTCGGTCATTAATACAAGAGCGTCTGCCTCATTTACAGCAATGTAAGGAGTTTCAGCAAAGCTCAATCCATCACCCAGGCTTTTTAACTCACTTTTAGCATTATCCATCGCCTTCGGGTCGTAACAGGCAACTATGCTCCCCTTCCTGACCAGTTCGCGAACCAACTTAATTCCCGGCGACTCTCTGATATCATCGGTGTTGCACTTAAAGGCCAGCCCTAATAAAGCAATTCTTTTGTTTTTGCAAATCCACAAGGCATCTTCTATTTTTTTTACGATAGAACAAATTCTATCTTCATTAATCCGGTCGACTTCTTTTAAAAGAGTGTTATTTATGCCCAATGCACCGGCCATGGCTGCAAAAGCCTTAACGTCTTTAGGAAAACAGCTGCCGCCGTAGCCGGTGCCGGCGTTTAAAAACTCTCTACCGATGCGCCTGTCGAAGCCCAGGCCGTCTACAACCAAGTTAATGTTAGCCCCTACCTTTTCGCATATATCGGCAACCAAATTTGCAAACGAAATTTTTGTTGCTAAAAATGCATTGCTGGCATGTTTAATTAATTCTGCTGTCGCTACATCGGTTATCAATACCGGACAATCGAAATCCCGGTACAATTCCTTTAACATTATCCGGGCTCTCCTGGTATCAACACCCAGGACAATGCGATCCGGGCATAAAAAGTCGGCAATAGCCGAACCCTCCCGTAAGAATTCCGGATTACTTGCAACATCAAACAGGACGTCTTCCCCACCGCTCAGCTTGATCGTTTGCTTAACCCTCTCCGCAGTGCCCGCCGGTACAGTGCTTTTTTCAACAATGAGCTTATAACTATTCAGGTTACCTGCTATGCTCCGGGCAACTTCTTCAACCTGGGATAGATCAGGCTGACCGTTTTCACCAGGGGGAGTGCCAACACATATAAAAATAATATCTGATTGATCAATGGACCAGTTAAGATCATTGGTAAAAGAAAGCATACTTTTATCCAGCCCATCTCTGAGCAGTTCATCCAGACCGGGCTCATAGAATGTCGGACTGCCTTCCGACAAGAGCTTAAGTTTTTCTGTATCTTTATCCATACCAATTACATCATTGCCAAGTTTAGCAAAACATAATGCCGTAACTAGGCCAACATACCCCATACCTACCACGCATAATCTAGCCACTTCGTGCTCCTCCTTATAAAAAGGCATCATAGTTAATAAGCGCCTTTTTGACGTAACACAATACTAATGGTCCTGAATAACAAAGAGATATCAAACCACAAGGATCTTTTTTGAACATAAACTGCATCCAGCCAAATCCTGTGATGAAAATCCAGCTCATTTCTACCGGAAACCTGCCAGAGCCCGGTTATACCCGGACGTAAGCACAGGCCAAGCTGAAAGATTTCGTCGTTTTCACGTCCTGCCAGCTCATAAAGAGGCCTCGGTCTGGGCCCTACCAAGCTCATTTCCCCCCGGATCACGTTAAGCATTTGCGGCAGTTCATCCAGGCTGGTCTTTCGTAAGAAACTGCCGATGCGGGTAATACGCTGATCATTTTTCAGTTTAAAATTATATTGCCATTCATTTTTTAAAACCGGATCATTTTCTAATGATCGCTTCAGTGCTGTTTCAGCATCCTGTACCATCGTCCTGAATTTGTAACAGTTAAATATTTTTCCGTTTTTTCCAAGTCTTTTCTGGATAAAAAGAATTGGACCTTTGGAATCCAGTGGTATCCAAACAGCAAACGTCAATAGTAACGGCAGGCAGATGATAAATAATATTAAGCTGAATATTAAATCCAACAGGTGCTTGATATACAGGTCACACTTGCTTAACAAACTCTTATTAACTGTAAACTCCTGTAACTTGGACGAAGCAGACATAGCTAAGCAACCCCGTAAGTAATAAAAGTACTCCGTAAGGTTTTTTAAAGAATTCAAAAGAATCGCAGTCCTAGAAAGCAATATCTGTTTTTTATCATTTACATGTTAATATGATTTAATCTTTAAGCTGCGACTTAAGTATATGTTTCATATTTTCCAGTTCACTAATTGTCACCTGGTAAACAGCACTGCCATCGTCCCAGTATGATTGGAGCGGTCGGATTTGTTCCTTTATTAAGTATTCACGAAGCATCTGGCGGGCTCTTTTATCAATCTTTATGACAACCTTATCATGACTTGAACAACTACCGGATGCCACAATCGCTTTTATTTGTTTAACTCTGGTGTTAAATAGCAGCGCCGGGTCCTGGGTGGCGGATGCAAGCATATATTTATTTTTATTAAGTGATTCATCTTCTGTAGCATACTTTTGAAACATTAATTTAAAAAACCCGGGGTCATCCCGGATTTTTTTCTTTAATTGGTCCGCCGGTGAATTCCGCATAGCCGGATTTTGGGCATACTCCGTCCTCGGTTCAATTTTGTATGTATGCTTAAGTTTGGCAGCTTTTTTTCGTATGCGTGATAGTTGGGTTGCTACGGCCCTAGGTTCAATATTTAAGTTTTCAGCAACTTTTTTATTAGAAAGTCCCTGGCTATGCATTATATATATTTGTTTTTGTTGAGTGCTTAATATTTCCTGTGGAATCAATAAATCTGTTACACTTTTCTTTTTTATAAGCAACTACCTCCAAAAGCAGCTATTAGATTAGTGCATTTATCCTAACTTATGAATTATTATAAATAGATGTGTCTATTCTTTTATTCGGACACAAAAGCAATTTTTCCCACGCAATATAAAAACTAACATCAAACAAAAAAATACAGGACCCATATACAGAGGCTCCTGTTATTACCCTTTATTGAAAGAATCCACCTACAAACTAAAACAATTCGGGGTATAGATTACGCTTAATTAAAAACAATGGACATTTTTTATTAAAAATTACTTGTGATGAGAAATTCTTTTTTCACTTCCTGGAAATTATCCCAGTCCGGTATCCAATAGCTGATGCCGCGAATGTACTGGGGGCTGCCAGGAAAAGTCCGAAAAGTGATGTTTTCTGACTGTATTTTTCTTGACAAAAGGGCCAATTTGATTGTATCGCCAAGTGACAGTGAAGTATCGGTATTATTACGCGCTTGCCAGCACAATCTGGCCAAGTCCAAAGGTGCTTCGTGGTTCCTCACCTTTTCCAGTAATGCCGTGAAAAATTGATGTTGTCTCGACACCCTGCCGATATCTGCCATGGGATCTTCCCGGTTAACAACATAGATATAAGCCTGTTGCCCATTCATATGCTGTTTGCCAGGTAAAAAGTGAAAATGAGGACTCTTAATTTCTTTATCCACATTTATTTCAACACCGCCAATAGCGTCTACCAACTGAGTAAAACCCACACGATCGACTTCTATAAACCGGTCCACTTTGATTTCAGTTAGATTCTCAACTGTCGCTATGGTAAGCGGCAGTCCACCATAAGCATAGGCGTGAGCAATTTTTTCCAGACCATGGTTTTCTATTTCCGCCCGGGTATCCCGGGGAATGGACAGAAAATAAATCCGGCCGGACGGTTCGATCCGGACCAGAATGATCACATCCGAGCGCCAGGGCCCGGGCCTGGCAGGATGCCCGGGCATACTGTATTTATCTGTACCGACTATAAGCACGTTCATGGGGGAATCTAGAGTAATTAAATTATAATCGCTATCCTGAATTTGCCACTCAGCACCCGGGTAACTGGAACCTGGTCTCTCAGCAGCCGGTGCCTTTAGGTATAGAAAAAGGCAAACAAAAGCTACAAAAAACAAAACCATTAGAAACAGAAAATAATTAAACAACTTTTTTTTCAAGCGCATAACATCCTCTGTACTATACTGATTTTTTTACTTGCTAACTGGTTAATATGTGGTTTAAATTTTTATAATTTTGTCTTTCCCCCTTTGTACATTCTTTGTTGCATTGCGCGTGTCCAGAATAAGCCTGGCATGATCGGCAATCCATTGATAGTCAAAACAAGAATGATCGGTGATAATTAAAATACAATCTGCCCTGGCTAGTTCTTCTTCGTTAAGATCAATGGATTTAATGCAGCTTCCGTGCTCTCCTGCAACTTGAAATTCAGGTACATAAGGGTCATGGTAGACAACCTCAGCCTGGTTTTTTTGAAGATTATTGATAATTTTTAACGCCGGAGTTTCTCTTACATCGTTGATGTCTTTTTTATAAGCAACACCAAGGACAAGGATCCTTGATCCATTCAAACATTTCTTGTGTTTATTAAGGATGGAAATTAATTTTGTAACCACGTATTCTGACACCTTTATGTTCATTTCAACGGCAAGGTCAATAAAACGGGTGCAAAAATCATAATCTTTGGCCTTCCAGGCCAGGTAAACAGGATCAACAGGTATACAGTGGCCACCCACCCCAGGTCCGGGGTAGAAGGTTTGTATACCGAACGGCTTGGTAGCTGCCGCATCAACAATTTCCCATATGTCAAGGCTCATCCTGTCACAGAGAATCATAAATTCATTAACCAGCGCGATGTTTACCGAACGATAAGTGTTTTCAAAAATTTTGGTCATTTCTGCGGTAGCCGGGGAAGAAACCGGTATCACCTGCTGTAGACTCTGGCGATAGAAAGCGCAGGCGACTTCCCGGCAAAGGGGAGTGACACCACCAACTATTTTTGAGATATCCCTGGTTGTAAAATTTTTGTTGCCAGGGTCAACCCTTTCCGGGGAAAAAGCCAAAAAGAAGTCCCTCCCTGCAGTGAGGCCGGTTGACTCCAAAATAGGCAGGACAACTTCCTGGGTTGTTCCCGGGAAAGTGGTACTTTCCAGGCAAATAAGCTGACCTTTTTTAATTTTTTCTGCAATTTGTTTAGTTGCCGACGTAACAAAGGAAAGATCGGGCTGATTCATCGATATTAACGGTGTCGGAACACAAATAATAATAATATCTGCTTCCTTAAGTAGATCAAAACGATGAACGGCGCTTAAGTTGCCAGCTTCCACAAGGGCTCGCAGCATATCTTCAGGAACATCCCGAATATAGCTCTGCCCGTTGTTTATTTGCCCAACCTTTATAAGATCCTGATCTACTCCTACGACTGTAAAACCAATTCTAGCCTGTTCAACAGCCAGAGGTAGTCCAACGTAGCCAAGGCCGATTACAGCTACTCTTGCCAAACGGCTGTATATCTTTTCCGTAAGTATTTTTGCGAATTTTTCCCCTTGCTCTTCTAATACTTTCATACAAAGACACCATCCTGATGTTTTTTTACGAATTAGATGTTAATTTTTGTCACGATTCTTGAAGCATAATATGATACAACGATAGAAAAGGTTACTTGGTTCCCGACTTATAAAAAAACCGGCGCCATGTGCATCTATTATCTAGAAGCTCATAACGTCGGATAAATCTTGAAAAACATATAGTCAAGAATCCTGTTGGTATATTTTTTTGCGCATTACCTAAAACTATAAGAAAATTAAGGGGGATATGTAATGGCACAAAACATCACACTTTACACAACACCCACTTGACCGCATTGCGACCACGTGAAGGAGTATCTTTCACAAAAGGGTGTACAGTACAAGGAAATCAACGTGGCTGGCGATGCACGCGCCCGAGACGACATGATCAAGAAAACCGGGCGCATGGCCGTACCAACAATAACCGCTGGTGACCAGGTCGTTGTGGGTTTTAACCGGAGTGAACTGGATAAGCTGCTCTCCTAGTCCAATTGTAAGATCTGCTCCATAATTACCCGGAAGACAGGCGCAGCTGTCTGCCCGCCACTTACTCCGTCTCCGATCATTACAGTAACAATATAGCGAGGGTTGGACCGGGGAGCATACCCGGTAAACCAGGCGTTAACCGTTTTTTTATTTAAACCAACCTGTGCCGAACCGGTTTTGCCGGCGCTACCGAAAACCGGTACAAAGGCCTTACTGCCGGCGCCCTCATCAATTACCGACTCCATGAGTTTGCGCAACTCAGCCGCAGTATCCGTTTGAATGACCACCCGGCCAGGGTCTACAAAAAATTCCCTGGCCACTTCTCCGTTTCTTTTGCGCACTTCTTTCACGAGGCGCGGTTCCCGAAAAATACCATCGTTAACAATTGCGTTTACCATTGAGGTCACCTGCACAGGAGTGGCCAGCACAGGTCCCTGTCCAACACTGCTGTTTACCAGATTATTAGGCGCTGCGATCAATGTAAGGTCCTGGCGCCGAT
>JAQVGZ010000163.1 GCA_028696455.1 Desulfotomaculaceae bacterium
GGTTACTTAAAGGTATTTGCCCCTTCAACTCACCACGCGTATCAGCCAGGTGCAAAGGGTCTATATATTCGGGTAATCGATCTAACATAACTGACTAATGTTATCTTGAAACGGCAAATGCGTCAAACCCTAAATAAACAATCCCATAATCAGAAAGGATTTTTGAAGCAGCTTCATTAGCTGCATCGGTGTCTGAATTTTCTTGTAATCAACGCATTGAAACTTGGTGGACAGCGGCATATAAACTATTTCAAAAACCGAAGACTCACCTAATGACAGACTGTTTTTAGCTTCTATCACAAATTGTATCAAGAATAATGGACTTGTATGTTTCAGGAAGTTTATTGCGGAAACGTCTATTACCCCCTCATTTACCCTGAATAGCCAACTGCAAATAGAACGGTAGGCATATTTTTATATAGTAAATGATATTCAATTCCCTTAACTGTTTAATTCATTTATTAGCAAGCCTCCTATCTTCTTTCCACAACAAATCCTCAATTTCGCACTGCGGCACGAAACCGGAAACAGCAGCCATAAAAATACTTCTAACCAGCTCAAAATTGTCATTTTTAGTTGCTAGTTCCAATGTCGCCAGCAGATTTTCCAGCTCAGCCCAAGGAATAACCCGCTCTTGTGCCCGCATAATTCTTGCATGACTGGTTTCCGAAACATTGTCACCAATCAAAAGCTCCTCATAAAGCTTCTCCCCGGGCCTCAAACCGGTAAAGCTAATCTCAATCTCGCCTGCAGGATGATCTTGATCTTTTATTTCCAAGCCGCTCAAGTGAATCATTCTTTTTGCCAGATCAAGAATACGAATGGGCTCCCCCATGTCCAGCACAAACACATCACCGCCCTGCCCCATTGCACCAGCCTGAATAACCAACTGTGATGCTTCAGGTATTGTCATAAAATAGCGAATAATTCTTTCATCGGTGACCGTTACCGGCCCGCCTCTTGCGATCTGCTCTCTAAACAACGGCACCACAGATCCGGAAGACCCTAATACATTGCCAAACCTTACCATTGTAAAACGGGTTGAATGTTTATTTTCGGCATCCAGACTTAATGCTTGTAAAATTAATTCAGCAAACCGTTTAGTTGCACCCATCGTATTAGTTGGCCTGACGGCCTTATCGGTCGAAATAAGCACAAAAGTTTCAACTTTTGCCTTTATCGCCGCCTTTGCTGTACGAAGAGTTCCAAAGACATTATTCCAGACAGCTTCTCCAGGATTTTTCTCCACCATTGGCACATGCTTATAAGCAGCTGCGTGGTAAATCGTTTGCACATTAAACGTGTTGCATACTTTTTCAATACGATCGGCATTCGCAACAGAACCCAGCACAGAAATAATCCCTATTTCTTGAGTGTCTTTTGCTTTGGTTAAAAGATAATTCAACTCTTTTTCTATGGCATAAAGCGCGAATTCACTTAATTCAAATAAAATCAGTGAACTTGGCTGCAACTGAATAATCTGCCGACAGAGTTCAGAACCGATAGATCCGCCAGCCCCGGTCACCATCACTACTTTTCCGGCAATATTGGCATGAAGAAGAGATTGGTTAGGTGCTACTGGATCGCGCCCCAATAGATCAGCAACATCAACTTCCTGTAATACATCAAACGTGACCTTGCCTTGAGCAATATCAGACATCCCCGGCATAGACCTAACATGAATAGAGTAAGGCTCTAACAAACGAATAATTTCATGTCTACGCGCTCGACTGGCGGACGGAACAGCCAGCAGAATATCTGAAACCTGATGCCGTCTTATCAAATAGCTTAAAGAACTGAGCGGATAAATCCGTAACCCGTTAACCTTTTGCTTATGCAATGATGGGTCATCATCTATAAAAGCAACCGGCCTGAATTCACGTCCGTGCCCTAATGCGGAAGCAAGCTGCACCCCAGCACTGCCAGCGCCATAAAGCACTACATTTTTCTTACAGTATTGGACTGCGCTTCGGCCGCCACTAAAGTTAGAATAACTCCCTCCCAACCACCAACGTGCAAAAAAACGGCTCCCTACCACCAGCAGCATCATATTCAACCAATTTAGCGGCAATACCGTCCGTGGAACGCCAGCGATGCCGGATTCATGCAACACAAACGCAAAAACCAGCGCATAAAGCGTAATCGCCTGAATTATGGTCCATAATGCCCTGATCTCTATATAACGAATAATCGCACGGTACAGACCTAGCTTAACAAAAATCGGCACTGCGATGGCAGGCGCCGCAGCAAACAAATACCACTCATTTGCATTAGGAATATACAACTCTCCCCAGCGTAAAGAAAAAGCCGACCAAAGAGCAAGCACCGCAAAAAACACATCCGCACTGATTAGAATAAATGTCTTCTTCTGCCGTGGCAGACCAATGAACCAGTGCGCTAACCGTGACCTCATGAATTATCCCTGTTTTTCTATCGCAACTTTCATTAATAACTTACTTTATTATACTCGATTCAACAATTACACTTGGCTAGCTGTCTTGCGCCTTTCGATCGCCGGCCTTGTAACGATACGCCAATAAAAATAATGGCAAGTACGCCACCACAACACCCAAAATGCCTTCCAGTTTCCCCAATGCAACCAAACCTGCAACGGGCAACAGCCAAAATATATTAATCGCACATACTGCCAGCGTCACCGGACGATGAGCACCTAAGGTGCGAGAGGCATATTGATACGCATGACTGCGATGCGCTTCATAAAACTTCT
>JAQVGZ010000164.1 GCA_028696455.1 Desulfotomaculaceae bacterium
CTAAAGGTACGCACAGGGAATCACCATAAGGCCACGGTTCCTTATACTGGGCCTCGCGGTAGCTTCCCTTTTCGATCAGCGGTACTTTCCTGACATCGTCCCATGTTTTAATATCCTCCGGCTTCAGTCCAACTGCGTCATACATCCTCCGGTAGAGCTTGGACCTGTCATAGCCCCACTTTAAGATCCTTTTGAATTTCCTTAGCTGCAGGTCCCTCAGCTTTTCTGCCGGCATAGTTTCCAAGAACGGGTTCCAGTAAGTGTCCAGACTTTGCAAATCGTTCCACCCCCTGTAATTTTATGTCTAAATGAATTAAGCAATTATTGAGAGACTAACAATGGGCTGCACTATCGAAGTAAAGACTTCAACGGCGCAAGCCCACCGTAATAATTTTTCCAGATGCGGAGTCCGCCTCAATAGTTCTGGTTACCGTTTAATTTACCAACCCCGGTAAGAACAGGGAAAGTGAAGGAAAGGCCATAGCTATGATTGTACAAACAGCTATTGCCGCCATGAAGGGCGCAGTCCCTACAAATATTCTCCCAAGGGGCACTTCCGGGGCTATTGATTTTACGACATAGACATTGACACCCACAGGCGGGGTTAAGACACCCAGGTTTGATACGAGCACAATTATTACCCCAAACCAAATTAAATCCAGGCCAAGATTTTTAACAACCGGAAAGAGAATAGGCACCAGGAGCATAATCAAGGCCATGACGTCGATAAAAAAGCCACCGATGAAAAAGATTACAAATATCACGCCCACAATAGCCACAGCAGGCAAATCAATATTTTGCACCCAGTTGGCGAGGGCAAACGGAATTGTGGTTATCGCCATAAAACGGCCGAATATCGTGGCGCCGGCGATCACCGTCAGGATCATCGCCGCAGTGCGCAAACCGTCCTTGGTAAGCTCAACAAAGTTTTTCCAGGTAACCGAGCGTCTGATCAGCCCGACAATGATGGAAAGAGCCGCCCCGATGCCGCCGGCTTGTACCGGGGTAAACCAGCCAAGAAACAAGCCGCCGATTACCAGCCCAAAAATGAATACAGCCTCGAGCGTGTTCAAAAGCGCTTTTATTCTCTCTTGAAAGCTTGCTCTTACACCTGGCGGGCCGTATTCAGGATTAAAACGGCACACTAGATAGATTGTCGCAATGAACAGCAGCGCAAGGAGCACACCGGGTAAAAGGCCAGCCACAAAAAGTGACCCGATGGATTGCTCAGTCAGAAAGCCATAGACGATGAAAATAGTGCTCGGCGGAATTAACACCCCCAGTGTGCCGCCTGAAGCCACAGTGCCTGTGGCCAAAGTATCACTATAATTATATTTTTTCATTTCCGGAAGCGCAATTTTACCCATAGTGGCGGCAGTAGCCGTTGTTGAACCGCAGATAGCGGCAAACCCCGCGCACCCGATGATCGTCGCTATGCCCAGGCCGCCCCGGAAGTGACCTACCAGACTGTAAGCCGACTGGTAAAGTCTCTGACCGATACCGGCGGCGAAAGCGAAGGACCCCATTAGCACAAACATGGTTATCGCGCTTAGGGAGTACGAAGAATACTGCGCGAAAAATTCGCGCGCCATAACACCCAGCCCCGCCTCCCACGAGTTAATATAGCCGATCCCGAGCACACCGACTATCGCCATGGCAAAGGCAATGGGAATCTTTAGAAAAAACAGCACAAAGAGGAGGATAATACCTGCAACACCAAGCTCAACCGGACTCATACTCAGTACTCCTTTCCTTGGATTGTATATGTCTTGCCGGTAAAAGCTCGGCAACATAATATAGAACCGCGCTAACAGCAATCAAGGCAAGAAAATAAGCAAAAGGATACAAGGGCAGGTGCGCCGTTGAACTTACTTCGCCTGATTGTTGGAGGGACAACCCGTAAGTAATGCTTTGCCAGCACAAAGCCGCAAAAAAGACCACACCTACAATTGAAACAAATTTAAGAATGATTTTCAATGGAAGGCCGGATAGATTCATTGTTAGAAATTCAATCGCGATATGCCGATCTTCATAGAGATCGATTGCAACAACACCGCCTATAGCTATAATTTGTATAAAACCGACCCATTCGATTGAACCCCGAAGAGGTTTGTTAAATACCGTGGATCCGATTACATCGACTAAAGTAAACAGCAGCATCAACATTAGCCCGATCAAGCCGATCCATTCCAGACCTTCAGCAAAGCGCCGAAACCTCACCATTATACCTCCCTGCCGCATTTTTTTCGATAGTTATTCAATCTTATAGTTAATCAATTAAACTATAGTTAACTAAGTAGGGCCGCCTTAATAATTGCTGCCTAAACTACCTGAAAGTGGCGGCCCTAATCTTAATAAAATGCTAACCGTTTATTTCACTATGACCTCATCCGGACCGGTTGAGGATTTAACTCCTGCTTTTATTTGCTCATTGGTCCAGTACTCGATCCGTTCCTGTATAAAACTAATCCAGCCATTCACTTCATCTTTGGAATAGCCCTTGGCCACCATGTCGTTGACATAGTTTTCCACGACCTTGTTAGACATCTGCTTCCATTCAACCAGTTCCTCTGGGCTCAAATCAGTAATGTTGTACCCGTTGTCCCTGGCGTATTGAATTCCCTCGATATCGATCCGATTCCACATACCGATAAGCTTTTCCCTAAAGTCTCCCTGCACATAATCGGTAATTATTTCCTGAAGGTCGGGTGGAAGCT
>JAQVGZ010000012.1 GCA_028696455.1 Desulfotomaculaceae bacterium
CAAAATAGCTACCAAAGGGCCTAAAAAGAAACCTATCTCTCTTCTTCTCTGCTCAAATTTAATCTCGGCCGGCGATAATCTGGATTTCATTTCCTCCAGGGAAACATATTCTTTGCGTTCTGCCAAAGCTATCTCATCCCTTCAAATGAATAGGATACTATCAAAATGTCCTAAACAACTATTTAACAAGTCCTCAAAGGGAAGGGCTATTTTTTATAACCCCTCCCACTTTATAAGGTTAAAAATATTGAAAATAGATGGATATGGTTAATAATTTACATGATATATTTGGGTCTGACAATCCAGAATGTCCGGACAACCTAGTTCTACAGAAAATCTTTTAAGAAAACTACGCCGTCACCAACGGGACGAATGCGTTCAAATTCTTCCTCTTCCTCCGGGAAACAATGCGGCGGTTTGGTCGCATCAATCACTATCTTTCCGCCAACTCGCTGCCAATTCGCCGTGCCCGGTGGCACCAACTCATCACCATTGGGATCCATAGGATGATATCGCAAGCCGTCTATTATCGACATATCCTTTGAGGGGTTTGTACGGGCGCTAATTGCCCATAAGACCTGCCAGTAGTCAAAGATGTTAACATCCGGATCCACCACAACGACAACTTTCGGATGTAAAATCGGGCAGCTTAATGCCGCTAAGCCGACATTCTTCGCTTCTCCGGCAAAACGTGGCACCATCTGAATGGCAACACCGAAGATTCCTGGCAAAACCAAAACATTTCTTAAATCCACATATCCGCCAACACTTTTAATGTGATTGTAAATCGAAGCGCCGAACGGCACCTTGTGAAACAGGCAGCCTTCCGTCTCGCTACCGTTTTGGATGTTCTTAAAAATGGGATTACGACGCGTTGTCACCTTATCGATGACAACGATGGGGTTCATGCCTCTTCCTGCCACATAATAATCCTGAAATTCTGAAAATGGTCCTTCGGGATGACGTTGATGAGGAGGTATATGCGCTTCTATAATGATTTCCGCATCCGCCGGCACGTAGATGTCACTGTTCTCTGACTTGACCATGTTCACCGGCTCTCCCATTAAAGCACCGGCAATGTCCATCTCATCCACACCAAAAGGTGCTGTCATAGCCGCCGCCATATAGTAAAGCGGGTGGTGTCCGATCATGATGGATACTGGCATCGCCATATCTCTTTCTTCATACTTCGAGTAAATCATTCTGGTATGGCGGGGCACCATCAGGATACCGGTTTGGCGCGGGCCTTGAACTTGCAGGCGGTGGAAGCTTACGTTCTGAATACCAGTGTCGGGGTCCTTGGTGAAAACCAGACCTGAACCTATAACGGGTCCAGCGTCTTTTGTTCCAGCCTGATGCGCAGGCCACTTGTTCAAATCAATTTCATCCCCACTTAAGACAACTTCCTTAACTGGCCCAGTTTCAACCTTTTTCCAGGGAATCCGCTCCGAAAGCTTTTGGGCAACGAAGGGGACCACTTCTTCCTTGGTCATGCCAAAAGCCAACCCGACGTGGTCAAGGTTAGCAGGGGAATTTCCAATAGATGTCCATCCCGGGCATCCGGTTAGATTATGAAACATAAGTGCTTTGTCGCGTGATTGATACAGAAGCGAGCCCATTTGAGAACGTGGATCAACAGGCTTTTCAATGTGCAGCAGATTTCCACTTTTCTCCAATGTCTCAATCCATGTACGCATGTTCTGACTCATTTTCGTCCTCCTTTAATCTGTAGTCTTTGTATAGCGTTATACAAATTATATGTATAAAATTATACAAGATCAGTAGTTTAGACTACACAAATGAGCTTGTTACCAGCAATGGGCAGACTAATAATAAACCTTTTAAATCTGCCGATTAACTTCTTAATTTGCACAATTGCTTATGGTTATCTCGCCAACACTTCCATACTTCTGGGCCTAGAATTACCATAACAATAATTTTCTTAATAAAAAAAGACTTTAAACATAACCGTCAAATAGACAGTTCATGTTAAAAGTCTTACCAACCCCACCAATAAGGCCAGACTGCCAACTGTATGTTGGCTATCATGTTATTAATTAATAAATTAGGTAACTCGGTTAAAATCTCTCACCTCAACCAGAATAACATCCATGCCAATTTTCACTATCTTATCCCATGGAATAATAATTTCCTCTTCTTTTCCGAGGAAACCTAAAAATTTTCCTCCGTTTAAGCCAGGCAGAATAATGGCATCAATCCTGCCTGCCTCCAGGTCAATGTCTATGTCTTTGAGCATGCCAAGCCTTCGCCCATCCACTATATTTATAATCTCCCGCAGCCGCAGATCAGAGATTTTTACCATTCTGGATACCTCCCCCTACATTTATATGTGCAAATACTAAGGCTAATACCGCTAAAAAAATAAGGCAGCTATATTCGGCTGCCTAAAATGAGATTACTTTTTTCCCCAAAGTTTTCTACATTAATTTACGCATATGGCTTAATGCCGCTTTTTCAAGCCGCGACACCTGCGCCTGTGATATGCCAATTTCTTCTGCTACCTCCATTTGGGTCTTGCCCTCATAAAACCTTAAGGTAAGAATTAACTTTTCACGGCTACTCAACTTTCTAAGAGCGTCCTTAATGGCTATATCTTCGAGCCAGCTCTGATCTAAATTTTTATCATCGTGAATTTGATCCATTACAAAAATAGTGTCACCACCGTCGTGATAAACCGGTTCAAAGAGCGACACCGGTTCTTGAATTGCATCAAGGGCAAACACTATTTCTTCCCGCGGTATATTGAGTGCGCCGGCTATTTCATTAATGGATGGTTCTCTGGAGTATTTATTTACCAGGGTGTCCCGTACCTGGAGCGCTTTATAAGCCACATCCCGCAGGGACCGGCTAACCCTGATGGGGTTATTGTCCCTTAAATAGCGCCGGATTTCTCCAATGATCATCGGCACCGCATAGGTTGAAAATTTTACATTTTGGGAAAGGTCGAAATTATCTATGGCCTTCATTAAGCCAATACATCCCACTTGAAACAAATCATCCACATACTCTCCCCGGTTGTTGAACCGTTGGATTACACTTAGCACCAGACGAAGGTTCCCGCTTATGAGTTGCGTTCGTGCAGAGGTATCCCCTTTTTGCATGGCCTCGAACAAGGTTCGCATCTGACTTCCCTTAAGTACCGGGAGCTTTGATGTATTGACACCGCATATCTCAACTTTATTAACCAGCATAGACGACAGCCTCCCATTTCTTCCCGGGCTAGGGTTTGTGACAGGCTATTACTTTGGCAACAAATCGTATAGTCTTTTCCCACACATTATTTCCTCAGCCGGATCGAATTATACATGGGCAACTGCCAGCTTATCTGACCTTATACTTTATTCCATGCGGTGAATCTCCTTTTGCAGTCTCTTGATAATCCTTTTTTCCAGCCTGGATATGTAAGACTGGGATATTCCCAATAGATCGGCCACCTCTTTCTGGGTTTTTTCTGCTCCGTTTTCCAGCCCAAAACGCAGTTCCACGATCTTACGCTCGCGGCCCGATAGTTTTTGTAAGGCGAGATATAGTAGCTTTTTCTCTACCTCATCCTCGATATATTTATAGATAACGTCATTATCTGTGCCTAAAACATCAGATAACAGCAACTCGTTGCCATCCCAATCTATGTTTAATGGCTCATCAAAGGATACCTCGGTGCGCGTTTTATTCCTTCTCAAATACATTAAAATTTCATTTTCTATGCAACGTGATGCATATGTCGCTAGCTTAATCTTTTTTACTGGATCAAAAGTGTTAACCGCCTTAATTAAACCAATGGTTCCGATAGAAACCAGATCTTCTATACCTACCCCGGTGTTTTCAAATTTGCGGGCAATATAAACAACCAGCCGCAGGTTCCTTTCAATTAGAACGCTCCTAACCGCTGCGTCCCCGGATTCCAAACGACTGATCAAAAGGGACTCTTCATCAGTGGTTAAAGGTGGGGGCAAAGCCTCGCTACTCCCAACGTAATAAATCCGGGGACGGCGACCAATCCAGACCAGAAAGCGTAAAATCGCCAGGTTAATTTTCCATCTTATACGCCAGAAGTACCTCAATCCGGATCATCCTTAACTGTATTATTTTTTAATATCCTTAAGATATATTTAATAGTTGCGGGTGCATTAAAGCATGGTACGAATCAGCGGGATCTATCCTTTTCTGATGAATGGCTATGACAACCCGGCTAACCCGTATCTGGTGTTCATGACGATTAATTACCACCTCATCCGGCCGAAAACCCACCATTAATCCCTCTGCACAACCCAGTGAGCTGAAAGGGACCACACCGAAACGTGATCTCCACTGGCTCTCACCCATTGTGCTAAGAATGCGCCACACATCCGGTTCTTCTGGCCCCTCATAATAGACTTGCAACTCTGCAGGCAGAAGGGGCTTTAAGACCCTGTATTCCACAACGATTACTGCTTGTTTTGTCATGGGATCAATAAGCTGGTTGCCTGTATCAAAAATAGCATCTACCTGAACCTGAACCCCTTGTAGTTTTATTAAAATAACTGTTTTAAAGGAATTTTCAAAAATCCGCTTATGCATTAAAACCGCAATACTTTTGCATGCTGCCCCAAAGCTTACAATCCCTAAAACTAGTCCGGGCCAAAAATTTTCAGAATCTGCCCAACCGCTGCTGTTAAGACCGGCAATTTGAGCCGGTTGAATAAAATAAATCATCCCGAAAATCAACCCGCCAAGGGCAAAAGAACATAAATAAAAGCTGCCCAAACACGCCAGGAATTTTTTTGGTTGAAGTGGTGCAAAGGTAACAGCAGTAATCATCAAGGAGGCAATGATTTTGCACCATACCGACATGAATATGTTGACTGGTGTAAACAAAGCCAGCGAATAAACAGCCCCCATTGCCGAGCCTGCTACCAGACGTCCTTTACCGGCCGGTGTCCTGATTATTCTTGCGGCAGCCCATAGGATAATATAATTCATAATAAAGTTTCCGAAAAAAACTTGGTCGAGGTAAACAGTATAAAGTACCACAGCCAGATCCCTAACTTCCAGGTAGAATTTAAAAACACTTACTACCATTCTATTACTTTAATTAATTAGTTATGACAGTTCAGTAAAATGATAACAGCCCTGGCCTTATTATACATTGCCAGGGCTTGAGAATTTGTCGGGTCTTGTTTTTGATGGCTATAAATTCCTAACCTTTTTCTATTAAAATTTGCGGTAAGGTCGATTCTATGATTTCACCAATTTTACGCCCGTTCAATCCTGCCGCAGATAGAAGCCTTACGGCCAATGCCGCCTGCTCTCTGGGCACAGCTATCAGGAGGCCTCCTGAGGTCTGCGGGTCTGCCAGAATGAGCCTATCAATTTCTTCAATGGAGTTCTCCCACTTTAACATCTGATCAAGATACTGCAGATTCCGGTAGGCGCCTGCTGGGATCATACCCATAGCGGCAAGGGACCTGGCTTGTTCTAGCACCGGTATATTGCTGAGCCACAACTTTGCGCCTACACCACTGGCAGCCACCATTTCGTATAGATGACCGAGCAGGCCAAAACCAGTCACATCCGTACAGGCGCTTGCTTTGGATTCTATCATAACCCGGGCAGCCCGGTCGTTAAGAGCAACCATCAGGTTAACAGCTTCCTGGTAAGCTAGTTTATCAGCCAGATCACCCTTAATTGCTGTTGTTACAATTCCGATACCAAGTGGTTTCGTCAAAAACAGGGAGTCTCCTACCCGGGCGCCAGCGTTGGTAATAATACGCTCCGGGTGAACCAGGCCGGTTACAGCTAGCCCGTATTTCGGCTCTTTATCCTCGATAGTGTGGCCGCCGGCTAAAAGAGCCCCTGCCTCCTTTATTTTGTCCGCACCACCCTTTAATATTGCCACAAGCACTTCCAAGGGTAGAACTCCGGTCGGAAACCCAATAATATTCAGTGCCAATAACGGCTTTGCGCCCATAGCATAAATATCGCTTAAGGCATTGGCAGCAGTAATTGAGCCAAAGGTATAAGGATCATCAACAACTGGGGTAAAATAATCAACAGTCTGCACAACCGCCATATCATCATTCAGACGAAAAACGGCTGCATCATCACAGGTGGAAGAACCTACTAACAAGTCCGGATCTTCCACAGGGTCTAACTGGCACAGCACCCGCGCCAGGTCCTGAGGACTAAGTTTGGCTGCTCATCCGGCGCAACTTACCATTTGGGTAAGGCGGTATTCCTTTTCCAGTGTCATCATTTTCCCTCCTCTTCAAGTAACTGTAATAATTTGTCATGAGTGAAGAATTACCTGAGCTTACAGTATATTTTAATCAAAAACCCCTACCTTTAGGTAGGGGTTTTTCGTATTTATCGTCGTCTCAGAAAAGCAGGTATATCCAGGTCCTCGTGGTGGGAAAATGGCTTAATTTCAAGATCAGGCTTTGCTGGCTCCTTCTTGCGGCTCACCTGGTCAAATCCGGTAGCAATTACAGTCACCCTAACTTCCTCTTCCATATTCTCATCAATCACAGCACCGAAAATGATGTTAGCTTCCTGATCGGCAGCCTGTGCTATGATTTCGGCAGCCTCGTTCACTTCGAATAATCCCAGTGAAGTTCCCCCGGTGATATTTAAAAGGACTCCCCTGGCCCCCTCAATAGATGTTTCCAATAACGGGCTGGAAATCGCTACCCGGGCAGCTTCAGTGGCACGGTTGTCTCCTACAGCACTGCCTATGCCCATTAACGCTGAACCGGTTTCCTTCATAATGGTCTTTACATCAGCAAAATCCAGGTTAATTAAGCCGGGAACAGCAATTAAGTCAGATATCCCCTGCACACCCTGACGCAATACGTCATCTGCAATCCGGAAAGCTTCAACAATTGAAGTGTGCTTGTCAATAACCTGTAGAAGACGGTCGTTGGGAATAGTAATTAAAGTATCTACCTTGGCTTTTAATATGTCAATACCATTATCTGCCTGGTTAGCACGCTTGCGTCCTTCGAAAGTAAACGGCTTAGTTACCACTCCAACAGTCAGGGCTCCCAGCTCTTTTGCAACCTCAGCTACAATAGGCGCAGCTCCGGTTCCAGTGCCCCCGCCCATTCCGCATGTGACGAAAACCATATCAGCGCCTCTAACAGCCTGAATTATTTCATCCCGGCTCTCTTCAGCAGCTTTTTGCCCAATATCTGGATTACCACCTGATCCCAGGCCTTTGGTCAATTTAATGCCAACCTGTATCTTTTGATTCGCCTGCGCCAAGTGAAGAGCCTGGGCGTCAGTATTAACCGCGATAAACTCTACGCCTTTGAGTCCCGCGCTAATCATCCGGTTTACTGCGTTATTACCGCCACCCCCGACCCCGATAACCTTAATGTTGGCAAATTGGTCAAGGTCGAGTTCAAAGTCAAGCATGCATTAGCCTCCTCCACTCAATATACATTCTCTAAAATGCGTCTATTGTAGTCTTAATCTTATCCTGGAACCAGTGATAAACCCGATCTATTATTTTACCGTTAAACTCATGATAACCATTACTCGTGCTGCCAGGTTTCACATTTTGCATAGAACCATAAACAACAAGACCAAAAGCGTTTGCAAGATCCGGTCCGAGAACCTGCTTTGCAGCTTGCGGTACTCCGATTCTTGTAGCTAGCTGCAGGCTTTCTTCAGCTATATTTGTAAGCCCGTCCATCTGGGCAACACCACCGTACAAAACAGCCCCTCCCGGCAGTTGACCAGGGTAATTAAAACTTTTTACCTCCCCAGCTATCATGTGAAAGATCTCCTTAATCCGGGCTTCAATTATAGACTTTACAAAAGTACTGGATACTTTCCGAGATGCCATTTCATCGGTCCCGGCTATTTCAATATTATCTTTCCCGGCGCCGTCCAGGCCTTTGTAACGCTTCAATACCTCCTGGGCCTGGGCCATGGAAATATGTAGACCTATGGCCAAATCGCTGACCAGGTGTTCACCCCCTATGGACAGTACAGCGGTCTCCCGGATTAGACCCCGTTCATGAATACTTACTGTCACTGTTGAGGCTCCGATGTCAATTAGTAACGTCCCAAATTCTCTTTCGAAGGGACTTAGCAGTGCTCCAACTGCTGCCAGCGGGCTGTATACTACATCCTGTACTACAATTTTAGCTAACCTGGCACTCTCAAAAATATTCTTGATATTATGGTTAACAGTTGTTATTGCCCTGGCTTCCAGTTCAGTGTCCGGCCATGACAGAGTAACCATATTTCTAGGAGGCATAATTGTTAATAATGTTTCACTTACTGGTGTCCCGCTTGCGGCCCCGACCGGGTCAAATTGAACTAGTTTACCGGCAGCGCCAGTTACGTGGCAGGCCCTAATCAGTATATCAGTGCTGTTATAACCTATAAATGCAGTATTTGCTTTTACTCCAGCCATCTCCTCGGCTTTATCCAGTGCCTGCCGAATAGATGCAGCTGCTGCAGTGACGTCATTTATAGAACCTTTTTGCATCCCTATAGTTGGACTTACCCCTACCCCCACTGCCTGCAGGGAACCATTTTTTATCTGGACAATGATCGCCGCTGTTTTAGAAGTACCTAAATCAAGACCGGCCAGTGTATCAGGATGTCTTTTAGACAATCGTCCGCACCTCCCGATCGCATTTCCCATAATTAATCATGATTCCAATTATAGAATTTCCACATAAAATAGAATTTCCCTTTAAAAAAATTATTTTTTTAACAAATGCCTCCGTATAATGGCAATATTGTTAAAGATCCTGACTCCGAAAGCAACAACAGCGGCCAGATAAAGGTCAATACCAAGTCTTTCACCTACAAAGGCCAGGCCTGCCGCTAATAATGCATTACTAAAGAAACCTGAAATAAAAATCTCATTATCGAAGTGGTCCTCCATAGCTGCTCTAATACCCCCTAATACCGAATCTAAAGCAGCCAGTGCCGCTACCGATAAGTACTTGGCATAGGCATGGGGCAATACAAGAGGAATGTTCAGCCCTACTATAATCCCCACTCCCAGACCTAAAACGGCCAACCAGAGTCCTAACCACATAAAAGCTCACCCTCTTTATGTTGTTGTGGCATAGTCAAATCGCAAGCCACCGGTATAAGCAGGAACTAAAATTTCTTCTTTAATATTTACATTAATTACAATCCCCCGGTCATTTAAATATTCTGCCAGTCCTCCTTTAATTTCCAGACTGCTTTTTAAAGTGGTGGCGTTCCCAATAGCTATGATCTGATAAGGAGCTGAGATATTAACCATGTTTACAACAATATGCTTTCCCGCCAGGCGTATCTCACTGGTAGCGAGAATGCGCTGATTATTTATCGCCATAGCCTCAGCCCCGGCCCCACGCAGTTCGTTAATCACACGTAGTAAATCGTCATCCTTGATGGAATTGCGTTCGGGATAGCTATCCTGCTTTTCATCAGGAAGGTTTTCCAGGATCACCTCCACGCCGGGACCCACAACCGGAACTAGTCCTGCATAATGTTTTATTTTTGACAACTCGCTTTCAAATGCATCAACTGCCGCAGAGTGGCCTTTACCAACTTCTTCAAGCTTTGCAGAGAGGTCGGATGACTCTTCACGTAAATGGGCCAGGTCCTTCTCTAGCTGCAATTTTTCAACTGTTAATTCCTGTTCACGGCCATACGGCACTCCTTGCTCGACGCTGCTGGAGGTGCGATACTGAAATGCCATCATTAGGCCCAGGCTCACTGCGACTAAAATTATAGACACATATATTGATTTATGCATAATTGAATCTCTCCTAGCCGGCAACCAACGAGTATTCATATTTAATACCGGGGCTATATGCCGGGATTTTAACCTGGTTTAATTTTTTCACAGAAACTTGAATCCCCCAAAATTGAAGAGTCTCGGCTACGCCGCCCTTCATCTTCAATGATTTCTCCAGCGTATCAGGATTTCCTATGGCCGAAATGACATAGGGAGGCGCCAGACGGTAATTCTTATTCAAAACAATTGTTGGCCCAGTGCAGCGAACCTCAGTGGTTGCAAGCAGCCTTTGTCCGTTAATGGAAATTGCCTCAGCCCCTGCCGCCTTTATTTCATTTAAAACTCGCAACAGATCCTCATCATGCAGAACATAAAGGTTTGGGTTCTCACCCGGTCTGATTGTAATTGTGCTGTCGTTAAGAGTAACCTCAACACCCGGTCCGGTCAATTCAGAAACACCAGCTAACACCTTTGCTTTAGCCAGTTCTTCCTTCAATTCATCTGTCAAAGGAACGCTGGCAGCTCTGTCCAGATTATTGCGCAAGGTATCGATCTCCGCCTGCAAGGACTTACGATCTTCTTTCATCTGGTTTACCTGTTCCGATAGTTCTGTCACCCTTTGTACCGATTCAGTATGCTGAATTTCTCTGGTAAAGCGAAATTGGAAGGCCAGCAAGATCCCCAGAATAAGGCCAACCATTAACAGCATCAAGTGAGCGCTTTTCAAATTCATACCTCACCCCTCCTTTAACAAAGGTTAACTCCTTATGTATTCCCATTACTTAGAATCCATATATTTCACTACCGGCATACTGGCACTGGATAAATCGATATAGCTAATTTTGGCCCCCTGTTTTTTTATCTCCTGAAGAACTTGTACTAAAACTATACCCTTTTCAGAAATTTCCGTAGCCTGTCCCAAGCGGCATTGAATTCGTTCCATTGTATAAACTTTAATCTGATTATTAAGGTCAACATGCACCTCGGACAGTATGCTCAGAGCATCTTCCGGAAGGCCGCTAAGTACCGTCAGAGCATAGCTTAGCCTTTCAGCCTTGACCACTTCTCCTGGTGTTGATTGATCTATTTCAACACCAGTTATCACCGGTAAACCGGGAGTGCTTACGCTAGCCTTTTGCAGGCAAAAACCCTCCTCATCCACTTCTATAAAACCCTCACTTGTTGGTAATAGTCCCAGTGGGCGCCGCTCTAGAATGGTTATTTGAACCGTTGCTGGTAATGCTCTGGTAACCTGTACCTCCTTAATCATTGGAATCATCTTTAAGTTTTCTTCTATTGTAGAAAGATTTAGCTTAAAAATATTCAGCCCGATACCTATATCGGCAATATTACGTATTTTTTCTTCTGCAAGATACTGGTTGCCACTGACTAAAACCTGTCTTACTTCAAAAAGTGGCGAGCGCAAAAGAATAAAACCAGTCAATAGAAATATTAAAATCCAAAAAATGCTTTCATATACATTCCATTTTTTCTTTATCGTATTATTCCCTGTTATACCGGTCAAAAAATGGTCCCCCGTTACCGTGCAAATTTTTGCATCTGTAAATAATTATATCAATCGTTTCCTGCTTGTCCAAGATAAACTTGAAGATTTACTTATATTTACTACAATATAACTTTCATATAGCTTTCCAGCTGTTCGTATATTAAGAGTCAAAAGTCAAAATTTAAATTATTATCAACTTGTTAACATGTTGAATAACAAACTCTTTTGTTTTCTCTTAAAATCATTTTCGCATGTCCACAATAAAACTAAAAAAGAATCACAATGATTGTGATCTTTAAGATTGTATCATATAAACATATTAAACCTTTTGAGGTATTCATAAAAGTTAATTCTGAACTCTTATTATTCTAGCCCCAAGGGCATTATATTTAACTTCCAGACGGTCGTATCCACGGTCGATGTGTTGCACATTCTCCAATACACTTCCGTCCTCGGCTGCCATGGCTGCCAGCACCAACGATGCGCCTGCCCGGAGATCACTGGCTTCAACACAGGCCCCGCTAAGTCTGTCAACCCCCTTGATAATTGCCGTCCTGCCCTCAACCTTGATGTCAGCGCCCATCCGCCGGAGTTCTCCGACATGTTTAAACCGGTTTTCAAATATAGTTTCTGTAATAACACTGGTGCCTTCCGCCAGGCTTAATAAAGCCATCATTTGCGGCTGCATATCGGTTGGAAAACCCGGGTAAGGCATCGTCTTGATGTCTACCGCTTTGACTCTGCCATTTCCCTGTACTCTAACATAGCCATTGCCAACTGTAATACTGACACCTGCCTCGCGCAACTTCGCCAACAGGGGGTCCAGGTGCTCCGGAATCACATTTGTTACTGTCACATCACCACCGGTAATGGCTGCTGCCACCATATATGTGCCAGCCTCAATCCGGTCCGGGATGATCGTATGATAGGCCGGTCTAAGGTCTTCCAGACGCACACCTTCAATTCTTATAGTATCTGTTCCCGCACCTCTGACATGACCTCCAATGCTGTTGAGATAATTCTGCAAATCTACTAATTCAGGCTCCTTGGCAACATTCCGGATTGTTGTCACTCCGTCAGCCAGTACCGCTGCCATCATTATATTTTCTGTAGCGCCAACACTAGGCAGATCCAGGTGAATATCTGCACCAGTCAGTCTATTTGCTTCAGCTATTATATAGCCGAATTTTTCTTGAATCGTGGCGCCAAGCAATTGTAAACCTTTTAGATGGAGATTCATTGGCCGGCTTCCGATTTGACAGCCACCTGGATATGCTATTTTAACATAGCCGAATCGGCCCAACAAAGAGCCCAATACAAGATTTGACGCGCGCATCCGGCGCATTAAATCTTCGGAAATCCCGACAGGCTCAATTTTTGAGCTATCCACCTCAATAATGTCTTTATCACAGTTGACTTTTGCCCCGAGATGGACCAGCACATCTTTCATCACTGATACATCTACCAGTTTCGGTACTCCTCTGATTACGCTGTTAGCTGCGTTTAAAATGGAGGCTGCTAAAACTGGCAGTGTGGCGTTTTTTGAACCGCTAGAGCTAACAGTACCATTCAAGCGACTGCCGCCCGAAATTATAAATTTTTGCATAAGGCACCTCCGCCTATTCTTGCCCGGCAAACTTCACCTCAGGCTGGAGTTTTACACCAAACCGCCTATTTATTGTTTCTTTAACCTGATCGATTAAACCAAGGACATCCCTGGCAGTAGCTGACCCCAGGTTAATGATAAAATTAGCATGAAGTGGAGAAATCTGAGCGTCTCCCACCCGCAATCCCTTTAACCCTGCAGCTTCGATTAGACGCCCGGCGGAATCTCCAGGCGGGTTCTTAAAAACACTCCCGGCATTCGGGTAGGCCAGTGGCTGCGAAGCCTTGCGCCTGGCAAGAAAGATAGCCATTTCTTGCTTGATTTGCTCTTTATCCCTGGGGTAGCTGGTAAAGATGACTTCAACAACAATCGCCGGATCAAATTGTAATATACTGGTGCGATAGCCAAACCTCATTTCTTCATTGCTTATACATTCATAGTTTCCGTCCAGATTCAGGATTAATACCTTTTTTACTAATTCACTCACAGATGAGCCATTAGAGCCAGCATTCATGAACACTGCTCCCCCGATATTACCTGGTATGCCTGCTAAAAACTCAAATCCCCCCAGGCCCGCATCCCTGGCCGCTGCTAATACCTGCGCCAACCTGGCCCCGGCTTCTACTTTGATTTCATTATCAACAATAGACAACCGGTCCAAACCGCTGCTTATTTTGACTACAATCCCCCTAATCCCGCTGTCAGATATCAAGAGGTTTGAACCGGCCCCGATAACGAACAAGGGGACTCCCCGATCACGGCTGTAATTAACAATAGTATAGATCTCTTGACGGTTTATTGGTTCTACAAATATATCCGCAGGCCCACCAATACGCCAGGTAGTATGCTTTTTCATTGGCTCAGCAGACCGCACCCGACCAGGTAACAGTGCGCTTAATTCGTTGAAAATGGCTAAATTAGCCTGCATCATAATTCTCCTTCAGTCTTTTAACCAGTTCGACACCCGCTCTCCATATATCACCAGCACCTAAAGTAAGGATTAGATCACCTGGACGGGCTGCTTTAGCCAGATAATCAACAATTTCCTGTCGGGTAGATAAATAAATTACCTCGCGATCAACATTCTTTTCAATTTCAGATACGATATTTCTGGCAGTTACCCCAATAATCGGCTGCTCTCCAGCGCTGTAAATATCACTGACAATAATCAAATCCGCGTCGCTAAAAGCGGCGCCAAAGCGTTTGCCTAAAAGTAAAGTGCGGGTATAGCGGTGCGGTTGGAAGACACCCACCACCCGGCCTTTCTTCAGCTGCTGAGCTGCTTTCAGAGTTGCCTTTATTTCTGAAGGATGATGGGCATAGTCGTCTATAACCTTAATTCCCCTAACTTCGCCCAGGTATTGGAACCTGCGCCCTGCACCCTTGAACTTCTTTAATGCTGCTGCGATTCCGCTAAAGGGGATACCAGCAAACATCCCTACCACAACGGCGGCGAGGGCATTGGATAAGTTATGCCGGCCAGGGATACTTATTTCAATACATCCCAAATAATCTTCTTTATAGTAAACGTCACCAGCAGTACTTGAATCATTCAGCCGGAGGTTGCGCAAGGTGTAATCGGCTTTTTGCTGTCCGACTGCATAAGTCTGAAAAGGCCGGTCATACTTGGGCAACAGTCGGCTTATTGTTGGGTTATCAAGACACATTACGGCTAGCCCTTCATCAGGTACTTTGTCCATAAATCTCCGGAAGGCGGTTATTATATTCTCAACATTTTTATAATAGTCTAAGTGGTCATCTTCAATATTGGTAATGACTTCAATAAAAGGTTCTAGTTTGAGAAATGATCCATCACTTTCATCTGCTTCTGCAATTAAATATTCCCCACGGCCTAATTTGGCATTGCCACTGATTTCTGGCAATTCACCTCCAATAATTATGGTGGGGTCCAAACCGTTCATTTCAAATACCAGGGCAATCATGGAAGTTGTGGTAGTTTTTCCGTGCGACCCAGCGATGGCAATGCCCTTTTGTCTGTTCATCAGCCGCGCCAGCATTTCACCTCGATGGATTACCGGCAAGCCTTTCTTTTTCGCTGCAACCAATTCTACATTAGTGGCTGGAATAGCCGTGGAAGACACAACTAGATCAGCTGCTCCCAGGTTTACCTCAGCATGCCCGGCATAGCAAGTCACCCCAAGTGCTTCCAGCCTCTCGGTTACGGCAGTAGTTTTTAGGTCCGAACCGGTAACTTTATAACCTAGCTCCAGCATAATGCCGGCAATACCGTTCATACCTGAACCACCGATTCCGATAAAATGAACATGCTGTGTTTTTTGCACTAATCACATCTACCTTTCTGTATATAGTGAAATATATTTTCGGCACAAGTCTGCTTCAAATTCGCTTAGACAACATGTTTATCATTTGTTATGAAATGTGCTTCTGCCTAGCCCCAGCCGTCTTTATGGCTTACGATCATAATAATACCTTTGAGGCTATAACCAGCTCCTTCCACCCGAATCTATACCCTTATAACGGCTTTAGGCGCTTAAAAGATAAAATATACTATGCATATTTCAGAAAAACGTTACATTCATAACCGCTGCTTGTCCAATTTAGGGGTTTGGTAATACTGTATTTTCTTATTTAAGCTCATAATTGAGATTAATCTGGTCAGTTCAGCCGTTTTTGCCTTTAATCAACTCATCAGCAAAATCCATTATATCCTCCAGGGCATGTTTTTTGCCCATCCTTTTGCTGGCAGCGCCCATTGATAACAACCTGTCCCGGTCGCCAATCAGCTCAGTTACCATGGTACACAGCACATCTCCATTCAAATCGCGGTCCAGCACAACCAATGACGCCTTTTCTTTTTCCAGAGCTCGGGCGTTAAACTCTTGGTGATTTTCTGAAGCATAGGGGTATGGTATTAGAATTGAAGGGATTCCCAAAACAGTTAATTCAGCAAGAGTGGCCGCACCAGCACGGCTGATAACCAGATCAGCTGCTGCCAGGGCATCCTGCATATTATATAGATAAGATGCAATGGTAACATTCCTAATGTCACACAGATTTATTCCTGAAGCGGCGCATCTATCATGGAAATCCAGGTGCCCAAGCTTACCAGTAACGTGCAACATATGCAACCGCGGGTCATTTGCATAAAACTTTATTACCTGCACCATGGCTTCATTGAGAGTATGTGCCCCCCGGCTGCCGCCAAATGATAGTAATAGAAAACCATTGTCTGGTAAACCCAATTTTTTTATGGCCTTTACCCGGTTAGCCGTCAGAATTTCCGGCCGCACAGGTAGCCCGGTCAATCTTACTTTTTCCTGGCGTGGAAAGTACTGAATTGAATCAGCAAAGGTAACGGCAACCCGCCCGGCAAAGCGCGATAGAATCCGGTTAGTTACGCCGGGAAACGCGTTCTGTTCATGGATTAGGGTGGGAACCTTACAAAAGGCAGCCGCCAGCACCACCGGACCGCAGACATATCCCCCTGTTCCAATCACCAAGTCCGGCCGCCAGTTCCTGACGATCTCCAGAGTTTGCAGAAAACCCCGGCCAGCCTGCCATAACACCATTAAGTTTCGGAATGATAGTTTTCGTTCCAGACCGGCCGCTGTTATACCTTTAAAGGGCAACCCCTCTTTGGGAACAATATCCGACTCCATCCCGCGGGTGGTACCTACATAAAAGATTTTTGAACCAGGGTACCTGTTTTGTAACCCCCGGGCTATCGCCAGGGCGGGATAAATATGCCCGCCGGTGCCACCACCGGCTACTATAAAGCGCAAAGAATTCACCTCATTTATCATCGAGCAACAGTAAAGCGGGATATATTAAGCAACATCCCCACCCCAGTCATCGTAAAAAGGAGAGACGTTCCACCGTAGCTGATAAAAGGCAGCGGAATGCCGGTTACCGGTAAAGAACCGGTAACGACACCAATATTAATTACGGCCTGAACGCCGACCCAGGCAGTAATCCCGGTTGCTAGCAAACTGGCAAAAGAATCGGTAGAGGTGACAGCTATTTTTAACCCTCTCCAAATGAAAATAGCAAAAAGGAGAATTACCAGTGAAGCGCCAATAAAACCCAACTCCTCCCCAATAATGGCAAAGATAAAATCGGTGTGGTTCTCGGGAAGGTAAAGGAACTTTTGCTTGCTTTGTCCCAAACCTAGCCCGAAAAGACCCCCTGAGCCAATGGCATAAAGCCCCTGCACTGTCTGAAAACCATCGCCCAGCGGGTCAGCCCAGGGATCTAAGAAAGCCAAAAATCGTTTCATGCGGTATGGTTCCAAAGCGATTGCCAGCCCTACCGCAAACACACCGCTTGCTGCCAGGCTGCCCAGATGGGTCATTTTGGCGCCTGCAGCAAAAAGCATAACAAACACAATTCCTGCTAAGGACAGGGCCGTCCCCAAATCAGGCTGCTTTAAGATTAGTCCTGCGGCTAACCCCATGACAAGTAGGTAAGGAAAAACTCCCTTGGAAAAGTTTTTAATCCGGTCTTTTTGCTGTGATAGACCGTAAGCGGTGAAAATGATGATGCACAGCTTTACAAGCTCTGCCGGGGCAAAAGGCAACGGTCCCATTGCAATCCAGCGCTGCGCACCTTTGACCTCATGGCCGATGCCCGGTATTAAAACCATGACCAACAGCACAAAGGCAGTGATTAATATTGGAAGGACATAATGTTTTAGCCGCCAGTAGTCATATCTTACCATTATGAACATGGCCGTAAGTCCAAGCAGGGCCCATACCAACTGCTGCTTTAAATAATGAAAGCTGTCATTGTAATTGACCATGGTACTGTACCCACTAGCGCTGAAAACCATGACTAGACCAAGGCTCAACAGGCTCATTACCGTTAAAAAAAGTATAAAGTCAGGAGACTTCTTTTTTTGCCGCATGGTTTTAGCTTGCCCTCCTTTTTTAGAACAGCCGCATGTTCGTGGTGATTTTTAATTAACTTCGGAAAAATCCAGGACTATCTTTTTAAAAAGTTCGCCGCGCTCTTCATAATTATTAAACATATCCCAGCTGGCGCATGCCGGGGATAAGAGGACTACATCACCAGTTCGGGCAGACTTGTGGGCTAAAAACACAGCTTCTTTAAAGTCGCTGGCATATAAAATGCTATTGAACCCCCTGGCTTTAGCAGCATCCGCAATTTGCCCCGCACACTGGCCAAGAACAATTAGGACCCTGACCCGCTCAATTATTTTTTCGGCGAATCCACCAAAGTCGTTTCCTTTATTTTTACCACCGGCGATCAGTACGATCGGCTTATCATATGCTTCCAGTGCTTTAATTGAGGAAGCAGGATTGGTTCCTTTGGAATCGTTGATGTACTGAACACCGTTAATTTCTGCAACAAACTCCAGCCGGTGAGCTACTCCCTTAAAATTCTTCAAGGTACTGGCAATTGAGTCGCTGGCGATACCCATTATCTTTGCCACAGCGACTGCGGCCAGCGCATTTTCAAGATTATGCGCGCCAGGGATGGCCAACTCATGTACTCCGCATATATTCTCCAGTTTCCCGTCCAACTTCGCTACAATATTTCCTTCCTTGACACATACACCAGTATTTAATTCGGCCTGTCTGCTAAAAAAGACAGTTTTGCCACGTGACTTGCTAGCCAAAGCGGCAGTGGGTGGATCGTCATAGTTCAACACAGTAGCATCGTCCTGCTCCTGGTTGGCAAATATTCTTGCTTTGGCCGCGATATAATTGCCCATATTTCCGTGGCGGTCCAGGTGGTCGGGGGTAATATTTAAAACTACTGCCACCTTCGGTCTAAATGTACAGGTAGTTTCCAATTGAAAGCTGGAAACCTCAGCTACGATCACATCCGACGGACTATATCGCTCTACTTCTGTGACCAGAGGAAGACCAATATTACCCCCAACCAGCGTTTTGTGGCCAGCATCCTGAAAAATTTCACCGGTAAGGGCAGTGGTAGTGGTCTTACCATTCGTTCCAGTGATAGCCACTATCGGAGTCCTGGAAAAACAGTAAGCCAGTTCTAGTTCTCCGATAACCGGTATGCTGTTTTTTATGGAAGCCCTGGCCGGATCTGCCGTGAGAGGTACCCCGGGGCTGATCACCACCAGATCAAAGCTTCCCCGATTAACCTCTGGGTTACCACCCAGAGCAAGCCTGACCCCCGCAGCCGTTAGTTGTTGAAGCATAGCTTCCTGCCCGGTCATATTGTTAGAGTCTGTTAAAACGGCAGAAGCCCCTTTTTCTATTAGAAAGCGGGAAACAGCCATGCCGCTCCGGCCCGCCCCAACAACCAGAATCTTTTTGCCCGCAAGCTCCATAGCACCGTAACCTGCCTTCCCAAACTGCAATATTAGCTTGTAATATGTATCCTCACTTATTGACCATAACCAGCTATTAGTATATTACCAATGTCCCAGCCCGTATAACCCGGCCAGTCCAACTAGAGTAAATGCCAGAGTGAACGCCGTGAAAGTGAGTACAACCCGGTTTTCCCCCCAACCGCTTAATTCGAAGTGGTGGTGTAGCGGACTCATAAGAAAAACCCGGCGTCCTCTGGTTTGAAAAGAGATGACCTGAATAATTACAGAAAGCGTTTCTATAACAAAGATGCCACCAATAACAATTAAAAATAGCTCGCTGCCAGTAACTACGGCAGCTGCGCCAAGCCCTCCTCCCAGTGCCAGAGAGCCCGTATCACCCATAAATACCTTTGCCGGGTGACGGTTAAAAAACAAAAAACCAAGACAACCCCCTGCCAGTGAAGCCATCACCAAAGCTACCCCGGATTTGTCTAAGAATAAAGCAATCATGACCATCCCCAGGGCCACCAGCATGCTTACCCCGGCAGCCAGGCCATCCAAACCATCGGTAAGGTTGACCGCGTTGGCCATACCGACAACAAGAAATACCGTAAAAGCCAGATATAGCCACCAGCCCAACTCAACTTGCATCCCTCCGGGAGTAACCAGGCCTGAAAAGGGGATCATCAGACTCGTGCCGCTATCTGACCTGAACATCTGCCATATGGCCAGCCCACTGGCAAGAAGCACCTGCCCAAAAAGTTTCTCCCTGGCTCTCAAACCGAGAGAGCGCTTTAATACAACCTTAATATAGTCGTCAATAAACCCGATCAAACCGAATCCCAGGGTCATTACCAGCACAACCAATTCATTTACCACCCAGTTGGCCAGCAATAACGTCCCCGTAGTAGCGCCAGTCAAAAAAATCACCCCGCCCATGGTAGGGGTGCCAGTCTTTTGCAGGTGCCGTGCAGGACCGTCTGAACGGACATTCTGACTGAACTTCAGCTTTCTCAAAACTGGTAATATCAGAGGCCCAAGAATTAATGTTACCAGTAGAGAGGCAGCAAATGCTATTGATATTTGTTGCATGAATGCCTCCAAATATGTTAGCGATATGCTATCAAAAATGTGTTTTCTATGCGCACATTACAGCATTTACCTTGGGGCCTGATCCAAAGTACTTTGCAGGCTCTCAACAATCTGCTCCATCCGCATTCCCCTGGAACCTTTTACTAGTACCACGTCCCCACCCCTCAGAATGCTGTCTAGTACCGCTATAGCTTCAGTGTTGCCTGCACAGCGATAGATCTTTCCTGCTGGCAGGCCGGCGCATAATGCCCCATCCGCTATATCCTTGGCCAGGTCCCCCACCGCTACCAGGCGGTCTATCCCATATTCAGCAACCGCCTCACCCACTTCCCGGTGCCCTGACACAGCCCGGGGCCCAAGTTCGAGCATATCGCCAAGCACGGCCACCATGCGCCTTTCTCCAGCCAAATCTTTTAATAACTGGAGTGCTGCCCCGGTTGAGGCCGGGCTGGCGTTATAAGCATCGTTGATTATTTTTACATTGCCAGCCTCGGTAATTTCCTGGCGCATCCCGGTGATTGTGACCGCAGCCAGACCCCTGTTTATATCCTCACTAGACAGTCCAAATTCCAAGCCAACAGCGATAGCGGCCAGAGCATTCAATACATTGTGCCGGCCTGGAACCGGCATAAAATAATCATTCTTTTTTCCGGCCACTACTGAAGTAAAATAGCTTCCGCCATCTTCTGCCTTAATATTTTCAACTGCTATATCGCAACTCTGCCCAAGGCCAAAAAAAACAACCTTTCCGCAACAGCGCCCGGCTTCCCGCCGGGCAAAAGGACTGGCAGCATTGATGACTGCGAAACCATCTGGCGGCACATAATCCAGGATCTCCCCTTTGGCGGATGCTATGTTGCTAATACTACCCAGTAGTTCCAGGTGGGTTTCGCCAATATTAGTTATTACGGCTCCATTAGGCCGGGCAATGCGGCATAGGTCTGTGATTTCACCTGGCCCCCTCATGCCCATTTCCACAACCGCTGCTTCATGATGGGCATCGATCGCCAGAAGCGTTAGGGGAAGGCCAATTTCGTTATTTAAATTACCCGCGGTTTTTATAGTATGCAGGCGGGTAGACAATACAGAGGCGATAATATCCTTTGTCGTTGTCTTGCCTGTACTTCCCGTAACACCAATTAAACGTACCCCACACCGCTCCCTGTTCCACAAGGCTAACGCCTGCAGCGCAGCCACGGTATCCCTGACTTTTACTAGCGGTATGTCTTCAGGTACATCTACTGCCCGGCTGGCTACCACGCCTCCTGCCCCAGCCATTACCGCCTGCGCTAAGAAATCGTGGGCATCATAACGCTCACCTTGCAGAGCCAGGAAAAGCTCGCCAGGTCTAGTTTTACGCGAATCTATGGAAATCTGATTAAAAGTAATGCCGGGCTCACCCTGAATTATTTCACCGGCAGTCGCTGCCGCTATCTCAAATAAAGTTGCCGGTCTCATTTTACACCCCGCTCATTTTTTCTGGCCAGGGCAACCAAGGCTTCCCTGCGATCATCAAAAGGATGTTTTTGCAAACCAATAATCTGGTAATCCTCATGACCCTTCCCAGCTATAATAACTACATCACCTGGTTTCGCTTCACTTACTGCAAGCTGGATAGCCTTGCGCCGGTCCTGCTCAATTATGTAACTCCCCTTTCCGGCCAGCGGCTGAAAACCTACCTCAATGTCCTTAATAATTTGTACCGGATCTTCCGTGCGTGGGTTATCCGAGGTAATGACCTGAAAATCACTGTACTTAGCCGCAATGCTACCCATAATCGGCCGTTTAGTCCGGTCGCGGTCTCCACCACAGCCAAACACTAAGAGCAAGCGCCCCCCGGCAATCTGACGGGCTGTTTTCAGAGTGTTCTCAAGCCCGTCGGGTGTATGTGCATAATCAACGATTACAGTAAAATCTTGCCCGGCATCTATCCGCTCAAAACGTCCCGGCACTCCCTGGATGTTCTCGAGGGCCTCTTTAATGATCTCAACCGGCACCCCCAGCGCTGCCGTGGCAGTAAAAGCAGCAAGGACATTATACACATTAAAAAGACCTGTAAGCTGAAGATTTAAGAAACAGCGACCCCATTTACCAATAGCTGTAAAGCTAGTTCCCCGGCTATCAACGCTAATATCCATAGCTCGAACGTCGGCTGGATTCATTACCCCAAAGGTATAAACAGATTTACCGGCGGCTAAAGAAAAACGGTCGGCAGCCGGATCGTCGGCATTAACGACAGCATATTTAACGGACCCCTTTCTGCCTGGAACAGTTAGTCCGCTAAACAACCTCAGCTTCGCCTCCAGATAATTTTCCATGTTACAGTGAAAGTCAAGGTGGTCTTGTGATAAATTAGTAAAGACAGCCAGATCAAACTCGCAGCCATCCACCCGGTGCAAGGCCAGGGCATGAGAAGATACCTCCATAACGCAAGTCTGTACTCCTTCATTAACCATATCTGCTAATAGTTTCTGTAAATCCGCTGATTCTGGTGTAGTATGCTTAACTGGCAAAATATGCTCACCAACCCGGTTAAATATTGTGCCGATTAAACCCATCTTTTGGCCGGATGCACTGAGCACAGCAGATATAAGATTCGTTGTTGTAGTCTTGCCGTTAGTACCTGTTACACCGATCATTTTTAAACGTGTGGAGGGAAAGCCAAAGAAACAGGCTGATAACCTTGCTAAGGCACTTCTGGTGTCTGGCACAAGAGCCCAGGCCGTTCCCGGCGGCATTGCTACCTCCCGCTCAATTACGACTGCTCCGGCGCCTTGAACAAGCGCCTGCTGCACATAGTCATGCCCGTCGAACTTCAAGCCTTTGATAGCAACGAATAAATAACCCGGACGCACCAGTCGTGAATCGTAGGCTACCCCCTGAATCCTAACGTTATGGTTGCCACCACTGGACAGTACACCTGCTGCAGAGAGCAATTCCTGAAATAGCACCATAAATCCTCCTGAACTAACAACCAGACTTTTAAAGTTTAACCCGTTTTATAAAATAATTCAAACTAGTATTGCCAGTAATGGATATTTTATACTGCACATAAATCTTAATTTGGCAGGGATAGCTAAGGCTCTTCCCTGAATTCAACAGTAATTGTTGTACCTTTAGCTACTTTGGATCCGGGCGCCGTTTGCTGGGCAAAAGCAAAACCGGTTCCTAGCGGATTTACATGGAGTCCCAACTTCTCCAGAATCCCGCCCGCCTCCTTTATAGTCAGACCTCTTAGATCGGGTACAGTTGGCTCGTTATCTTCGCCAGATTCCAAAGGCCGCAGTTCCAAAATTACGGTTGTTCCGGCAGTTACTTGCACACTGCCTTTTGGCACCTGGCTGCCCACAATAGTGCCATCTCCTCTGGTTTGAACAACAAAACCCGCATTTACTAATATGTTTTTGGCTTCTTCTGCCGGAAAGTGTTCTAGATTGGGTACGATAACCTTTAATTCTGGCTGTTCATACACAAATGGTAACTTTGGCTTCTCCACCTGAGGCCTTTCAGGTACCTGCAGGTAGCGCAGAGTATCCTGGGCGACTGCCTTAAAAGCAGGTGCTGCCACCTGACTCCCGAAGTATTCTGCTCCCGTGGGTTCAGCCACCATCACCAGAGCAGCTATCTGCGGGTCGTCCGCCGGTGCGTAACCCATAAAAGAAGCGACATATTTTCCACTAACATAACCTCCCCGACCGACCACCTGAGCTGTGCCTGTCTTGCCTGCAGCACCGTATCCATCTACAAAAGCATTCTTCCCCGAACCTTTTTGCACCACACCAGTAAGCAGACTCATTAGAGTCCTGGCGGTGTTTTCGGAAATCACCTGGCGAATCTCCTCAGACTTAAATTCCTTGATTACGTTTCCTTCAGGATCAGTAATAGCCTTTACCAGGAGAGGTTTAAGCAGAACTCCCCCATTGGCTACCGCCGAGGCAGCGGTGATCAACTGAATAGGAGTAACCGCAATGGATTGACCAATCGACATTGTAGCAATATTAAGATCGGTTGCTTCATTTTGTGGAATTTGAATGCCTAACTCCTCGCCGGGCAGGCAAATCCCTGTTTTCCGAGTAAAACCGAAAGCATTTATGTATTTATAAAACTTATCCTTTCCCAACCTTAGGCCTACAGTAACAAAGCCCGGGTTACAAGAGTTCTGACAAACTTCCTCAAAAGTCTGCGAGCCATGCCCGCCGGCATACCAGCAGCGAATGTTACGGTCTGCAACCTTTATAAAACCGGGGTCATGAAATGAATCGGACGTTCGAACAGCGCCTTCTTCCAGCGCAGCAGCAGCGGTGATTATTTTAAATGTTGATCCCGGCTCGTAATTGTACCAGACACTCGGGTTACGATCCCAAATAGACTGGGGGTACTGCCTCCAGTCCGCTGGCTTAAAGGTCGGCCGGTTGCCCATAGCGAGGATCTCGCCACTTTTTGGGTTCATAACAATAATCACAGCTAACTTGGGATTGTGTTTTTCCACTAGATTATCCAGTTCCCGCTCCACAAAAAACTGGATGTTCTGGTCTACAGTCAGCACAAGATTGTTGCCTGGCACCGGTGGAATATACTTGTGCATTGCCTCGGGTATGTCGCTGCCCAGAGCGTCTTTCTCTATCACAATCCTGCCGGGGGTACCCTTTAGTTCCTGATCATATATACTTTCCAGACCAATCAACCCCTGGTTATCATCACCGGCAAAACCGAGCAAGTGCGCTGCAAGACTTTCCTGACGGTAAAAGCGCTTGCTTTCTTCCACCAACTGAACACCATCTAGATTAAGCTCCTTCAATTTTTGCGAAGACTCATGGTCAATTCGCCTTTTAAGCCACACAAAGCCCACATTTTGAGTGAGCTTGTTATAAACATCTTCCTTATCCATATCCAAAGCATATGCTATCTTGTCTGCTATTTCCCGCCGATCTTCATCAATCTGGGGGGGAAAGGCATAAGCTGAATCCACACTAACACTGGACACCAGTTCATTGCCGTTACAATCAAATATTGTCCCCCTCTTGGCTTCCACCGGCACATCACGCATCCGTATTTCCTGAGCCTCCGCCCTCAATCTATCTCCCTCAACAAGCTGCAGCCAGGCTAGGCGAACAATTAGAAAAAAAAGTACTGCTGAAACTACAAAAAGCAATATAGTAATTCTCTTACGAATTAATATATTTGTTGTTTGCATTTGTCCACTCCCAAAGAATGAATTCTACTGAATTCTGGTTGCACCCAAGCCAAATCTTAACTTTTTTCCAACCGGTTAACTAGTTCATCAAAGACCTGAATCAGCCGGCTTTTTTCTTGACTGCCGCGGGAAGCAAGCGCTTGTAGGCCGTTTCGTTCAACCGGAGCGACCTCGGTTTCGTTAGTCTTGGTTTCGGGGACAGTAACAACCAAGATGTTATTGGCCTCCGGTTTAACCATATGAAGCTTATTTATTGCATAATATTCTATATATTCCAGGGAACCTAGCCGCTGAATTTCCTCTGTCAGGTTATTGTTATCAACACGGAGAACGGCAAGTTCCTTATTTAGAGAACTGATTTGATAGCCTAGAGTAAATAAATGAGAAAAGTAATAGGTAATCAGTAACCCAACTAAAAAACAGGCTACAATTAAACTGATCAGTTTCAGTTTATGACCTTTAAATACATAAGTGTAACTGCGCCTTTTTACCTTCCGCGGCAAGTGCCGCGGTAATTGTCCCAAAAATTCCTTATGGCCTGTCTTCTCCCGGGCTACAATCAATTCTATTCAAACCTCCCAAGCTATAGAACTCATATTATGTAAACATAGTTTAAACTGCATAATTATAATTTTTCTGCAATCCTAAGTTTCGCACTTCTAGATCTGGGATTCCGCTCTAATTCTAGAACACTCGCCATTATTGGCTTTGCTGTAATTATTTTTAATGTTTTTTTTCTACCACATATACATACCGGAAAATCTTTCGGGCAAGAGCAAGGTGAAACCAACTCTCTAAACAAATCTTTTATTATGCGATCCTCCAGCGAGTGGAAAGTAATAACACAAATTCTTCCACCGCTGCGCAGAATATGTACTGCGCCACGAACCGCTTCAGCCAAAATATCAAGCTCTCTGTTCACTGCTATACGCAATGCCTGAAAGGTACGCCTAGCCGGATGCGGCCCATTACGCCTGGCTCCCGCAGGTATAGCCTTTTTAATCAATTCAACCAGTTCTCCGGTAGTTTTAATATATCGCTTCGCTCTTTCCGCTTGAATAAAATCCACAATTCGGGACGCCCAGCGCTCTTCACCATAATCCCTGATAATCCTGGTCAGTTCTTTTGCAGGTAGCTTATTCACAACCTCTGCAGCAGTAACCTTTTGACCGGGATTCATACGCATGTCTAGAGGGGCATCGTGCTGATAACTAAACCCCCTGGCAGGATTGTCCAGTTGGTACGAGGACACCCCGAGATCAAACAAAACGCCGTCCACGGATTTAATTTTTAATTGAACTAGAACCTCAGGCAAGCGGATAAAATTAGCATGGATCAGTTCCAGTCTGTCCCGGTAAGGTGACAGTTTTTTTCTTGCTGATGCGATAGCCTCTGGATCCTGATCTAGTGCTATCAAACGCCCGTCAGGCCTGGTTTGTTCCAATATGGCAATAGTATGCCCGGCGCCGCCAAGCGTGCAATCCACATAGAGGCCTCCCGGCCTGAGTTCTAGCCCTGTCAAGACCTCATCCATCATCACGGGCACATGAACAAAATCCATTAAACTAACCTAATCCTCATATTAACATATTTGTTGTCATAATGGAAAATTTTTTGTAGAATTACCTCATTAAAATCCAAAGTCAACAATCTTTTCCGCTATTTCCTCATAGGAGGTGGCTGCTTTAGCTCGATAAACTTCCCATACCTTAGCAGACCAAATTTCAACGCGGTTTGAAACACCAATAACAACAGCATCTCTTTCTATTTTGGCATACTCACGCAAATTACCTGGTATTAATACTCTTCCCTGTTTATCCACTTCACACTCACTAGCTCCCGAGAAAAAAAACCGAACGAAGGCCCGGGCATCACCCCTGGTAAAGGGAAGCGACTTAAGCTTCTGTTCCAGATCCTGCCACTCCTGGCAGGGATACGCGAACAGACAGCCATCGAGACCTTTTGTTAAAATAAAAAGGTCTCCCAGGCCTTCTCGGAGACGGGCTGGTATAAAAAGCCTTCCTTTTGCATCTACGCTGTGCTGGTATTCTCCCATAAACATGGCAGTTTGCCTCATTAAACAATTTAACGATCCACTACCCACCACTTTCCACCACAATTAATTCTATATTTGAACGCGAACTCCTTTTACAAAACTTATATTAGTTAAAAAATTTAATAAATGTTATAAAGATAAAAAACCGGACGGTCAAAGATCCGTCCGGTAATCCACAATCTCTATTGATTTCTACTGAAACTAATCAATAATTATTACCATTACAGCATGTTATTTATAATCCTATCCCTGCGTTTGAAAGAAGCAATTTCCGAATAACCGGCAGCCTTAAGAAAATTAACTGCCTCAGGCAATCCCGCGCCTACCTGTTCCGGGTGATGGGCGTCAGAACCTAATGTCACCTCTACCCCCTGGCTAAAAGCTGCCCTCAAAAAGCCCGGCGCAGGATAAATCTCCTGAACCGGGCACCTAAGTCCTGCGGTATTAACCTCCATGCATACTCCTGCCCTTTTAAATATTTGCACAGTATCTTCATACAGTGGCATCAGGTCCTGCGAAGGTAAATAATTAAATTTCTTAATCAAGTCCGGGTGGGCCATAATGTCAAATAAGCCAGTCATGGCAGCCTGCTGGATCAGGGTAAAATATCTTTCATACAATTCCCAGATATCCCACTGGCTGTACCTGTCTATCTCTTCCTGATTGTCGAAGCTCCAACCATCAATAAAATGGACTGATCCAATAACGTAATCGAAAGGATACGCCTTTAAGAGTTTTTCTAATTTACTTTCGCAACCCGGGACATAATCAGCTTCCACGCCCAATTTAACCCGCACCGGACTCGTTTCCTGCAACCTTTGTACCGCATCGACATATACGGGTAGATCTGCCTCCGTCATGGCATAACCGACGGGTATAGCCGCAGGGGGCAGAAAGTAAAGAGGCAGGTGGTCGGAAAAGCCGATTTCCTCCAGCCCATCCCTGATAGCCACAGCAAGGTAATCCTCAAGGTCACCTGTTGCATGTCCGCACATTTTAGTGTGAATATGGTAGTCTGTGATCACTTCTATCAGACCTTTCCTTGAATCTCTCTAATTAAACGTTTAAATTCTTTGGAGAATATCAACCATGCCACCAAGATAAATAAAAAATTCCATACCAATACTTTTCAGCTAAGGTGTGGAATAACAGCAATTGGGCGCCACAATCAAACACAGTTTTTGCAAAGACCAAATATCTTCAATTGGTGGTTAGTTATAGTAAAGTTGTGCTTCCGGCTCACTCTAATTTCTAGATCCTCTAGTAAATCTTCATTTACTTCAATGATAGCACCGCATTTTGTACAAATGAGATGGTGATGGTAATGGTTTAACCCTTCCTCCCTACCGAATTCATAGCGCTTGCGTCCATCTCCAAAATCCATGCTGTGGATGATTTCAATCTCCTGAAATAGCTCCAGGTTACGGTATACCGTAGCTATTCCTATATCCGAATCATTTCTCTTCACCAGATTATATACATCCTCAGCACATAAGTGATTTCCCTTGTTTTCCAGGAGTACTTTTAAAATATGCTCCCGGCTTCTAGTAAATTTACAATCTTTCTCTTTCAGTTTTTCGCCGATATCATAAATAACTTTATTCACTAAAACCACCACCAGTATAATACTTTTCTTGTAGTATAAGTAAAGCTCCTATATATGTCAACATAAGACCAGCCTTGATCATAGATTTGGGAAACTAATAGTATTTACGCCTGTTATACTGGACATAGTGACGCCGCCGGACATGACTGTGGTAACGAACAATTGACCGCAAGGTTAAAAGTGCCGCAACTACCAATACCCAAGGCCACCACATAAATAGTATTTTTCTTTGTACAGCCTGATTACTTACTAGGGATACTTTACCGATCTCCTGCTCTCCGATATAATACATTACTTCACCTAATTCATCCCCTGCCTCAATCGGTGCAGTAATCTTTTCCTTTAGCTTTACTTCTTTTCTTATTACGAATGGCTCATCCCGGGAAATATTATAAGTTAGTGAGTAACCGGCCAGGGCGGATATTGTATCAGACACCCCATACCTAACCCGAACATCTGTAATATGGCTCCCACTTTCAGCAACTTTGATGAGTTCAAAATTATTAAACCCGTAGTCTAAAAGTGTCGAGGTATCGTTCCAAATACTGTTTCCCTCACTGCCAAGAACCACTGTAATTAACTCCCTGCCCTGCCTAACTGCAGCAGCGACCAGGCACTGTCTGGCAGCTTCCGTATAACCAGTCTTAATACCGACAGCACCATCATAGCGCCAGAGCAGTTTATTAGAGTTCAACAGATAAGTTTGTGCCTTTGGGTCCTCACGCTGGATGGTTTTCGTTTTAGTAGCCACTATCTTCCGGAACTCCTCATTCTTCATGGCATGACAGGCAATCAGGGACAGATCGTAAGCAGTAGTATAATGCTCGGGATCTGGCAGCCCGTTGGGGTTTTTGAAGTGGGTATTAACCGCCCCAAGTCCAGCCACCTTTTCATTCATCAACCTAATAAATCCATCTACGGTGCTGTCATAATGACTGGCAATGGCAACCGCTGCATCGTTTCCCGAAATCAACAGCAGAGAATACAAAAGGTGCTCCATAGAAATTACTTCACCCTCCTGCAGACCGATCGCTGATCCCTCAATATTACATGCATTCCTTGGGATAGTCACCAAATCGGAAAGCTGGAAGTTTTCTAGGGCGATAATGGCCGTAAGGGTTTTTGTTGTGCTGGCCGGGTACATTCTCTGGTGCGGGTTTTTTTCAAAAAGCACTTGTCCATTTTTACTGTCAATAACTACTGCAGCTTGCCCCACTATTTCAGGCCCGGCAAAGGCGAGTGGTAAACCTGATAAAATTAGTAAAGGTAATACAAAAAAGACCAACAGGCCTTTTTGATAGTGCATGCTGTTTCACCCAAATAGATAACTTTTAATAATTCTGGACAATTAATTATAGCATACAATTCACATGTTAGATCCGGGTAAAATACGATCTTAAGCTGCCCTTTTCGGCTGAAACAGCTTAATCACGGCCATGATAGCGGCTAAAACCAGAATACCCCCCCAAACAGTGCCGTAACTTGCACAGAGTCAGGCCTGCTAAATGCTTCCAACAAGCGGGTTGCTGCTCATCCAATAATAAAGGCCATTACATAAACAATTGCCCAGACAAACAATCCCTCTCGCCAGCCACGCTCCTTTAAAATTACCATTGTTGAAGCAATACAAGGCACTGTTAGGGAAAGGGTAAGCATCACGATAAAATTTTGGAGAGGGAGCATCTGCAAACTTAAAACAGCGGCAGCACCAAATTCCTTCCTAATTAAACCCATGATAAAAATGTCCGCCACCTCTGCAGGCAGATGGAGCCAGCTTACTGTTACCGGCGCTAGAAGGTTTCTTAAACTCCACAAAATACCATATGCATCTAACAGGCTTAACATCAAAGCCCCTCCGGCAAATATGGGAAAAGCCTCTCTAATAAACTGGTATGATTTAGTCCAGGTCTTTTTCCAAACATTTTGCAGACCGGGCAGCCGCAAGGGCGGTAATTCGATCAGTAAGGGAGACGACCTGCCGGGTAAAAAGCGCTGCAACAATACGCCGGCGCCAACAACAATGACAAACATAAATAAAAGGTAAAGCAACATGAAATACTGGCTTGTACCGGCAAGAACCGCAGTAATAATGGCTAACTGAGCGGAGCAGGGGATGCCTAGCGCCAGGAGAAAAGTTGAGATCCGCCGCTCCCGCTCAGTTCCCAGCATTCTGGTAGTAATTAATGCCATCGTCACACAGCCAAAACCAAGAATTAGAGGAATAATAGCCTGACCATTCAAACCGAGACTGCTCATAGTGCGGTCCACCAGAATGGCAGTACGGGGGAGATATCCAGTATCCTCCAAAACGGATAGGACCAGGAAAATACCCAGTACTAGCGGGAGTAAAAGCCCGATTAAATAAGTAACAGTTAAAGTCAGCACCCCGTACTGACCGGCCAAGACCGTGTTTAAAACTGATTCTGGCGGGATAAACCAACCCACTATGAACCGGATTGCCGGCTCATAATAGGCAACCATCACATTGTCGGCCAGATCAATTACAAATTGAGCTAGAAAAACTCCCACCAGTTCATACACAATCCACAGAACCAGGGCCAAAATTGGTAAACCTGTTAACGGTTGTAACATCCAGTTCCCTAACCTGGCAGCAATGCTCTTGCTCTTGTATACTTCTTTGACAACTTGCTCTGCAATCAGATTTGCTCTACTCCGGCGTTCGCGAAAAATGGTTTCCCGTCCGGTTCCAACTGCTAGTCCCAGGCGCTGCCCGATCTCTTTATCTCCTTCAAGAAGAAATAGCGCCTCTCTTCTGCCTGCCTGTTGACTCACCTTTTTTAGAGCTTCCATTACTGCCGGATCAACAAGGCCGGGCCGGGCAAAATACATTCCTTTCTTTAATGCGTCTATACCATGCTTATTCACGGCATCAGTAGGAAATACCCGCACACCTAACAGCTTCTCTAAAAGAGCTACATTTATTTTAAGCCCTTCCTGTAAAGCTTCGTCAATCATATTCAGGGCTACGACGACGGGAATACCCAGATCAATTAGCTGTAAGGTAAAAAATAAATCCCGGTTTATATGGACCGAGTTAACAACATTAATCACCAGATCAGCTGCCAGGATAATATCCCTGGTAACCCTTTCCTCCTCACTCGAGGAAGTGAGGCCATAAACCCCCGGTGTATCGATTATAACATCACCTTTATAGCGGCCGCAGGCCATACCAAGTGTCGTCCCGGAGTAATTTGAAACGTCTACGTAAAGCCCGGTCAGGTTATTAAAAATAGCGGACTTACCAACATTAGGATTACCAGCCACAACTATCTTTTTACCGCCGGGTGGAATCTTAGTTTCTATACCACCACTCTCCACACCACCATCACCTCCACATAATCATGCTAACCCTACAATAGCTCAACAGAGATGACTTTAGCCAGACTCCTGCCAATTGCAATCTCCTGTTTATCTTTAGCTACCACAACCGGGCCCGCCGGCACAACTTCCCGGCAGGTTACAACCGCTCCTTCAGAGATGCCAAAGCATATTGCTTTAACCCTAATTTGCTCGTTAGGAATCCCCGTTATTTTTATTTTTTGCCCTTTTTTTGCTTTATCCAGAGTAATCACAAGATCACCTCGGTAATCTAGAATGATAATCATTATCATTGGGATGATAGACCTAATCACTCTAAAAAAATTATATACGAGACTTATGGTAAAATCAATACACAATTAATAATCATTATCATTATCATATATTATACTGAAGGTATTGCAATTGTTCCCTCTCCTACCATTGTGTAGTATAATAGCGGTAGGTTAGACATTTATGGCAATGTTCTCACTGGTGGTTTTAAGATCATATTAAGTCAGTTTACTGTTTGCCCGCTTTCGTAAAGGAGTGGCTTAATTCTTGCACTTACTTAAGAATATTCTAGCTTCCCCCCGAGTACCTGGCCTTTTGCTGTTGCTCTTTTTAATAGAATTTGTTCGTGGCGCTTTTTTCCTCACTTTTCTTTCTCTTTACGCAGTCAATTATTTAAGTATATCAGTCGCGGTGGCAGGCTTTGCCGTATCAGCCCACTACCTCACAGAAACACTTTTTAAGGGCGCAGCTGGCTGGCAGTTAGATCGCCGCGAGCCGGTAATACTACAGGGTGGACTGCTGCTGGGCCTGGCCGCGCTTTTGTTAATCAAGCTGTACCCCTCAGCGCTTATTCTGACCATTGGCTCAGCTTTATTTGGTCTGGGCGCATCGCCAGTCTGGCTTGCCGTAATCAGTGGGGTGGCGCCGGTTCAACTGCAGGACCGGGCTGCCCGGATGGGTGTTGTTTTCACAGTGTGGTTGGCCGGCTGCGGCAGCGGACCCGTGATAATTAACTTTTTTATTGCCAGGGATTATGACCTGGCCTTTTGGCTATTAATTGCCCTTTGGAGCTGTGCCTTAATTACAGCAATAGCGCTTCCTCTAAAGGCAGCCGGCAATAATAACAGCAGTGCCCCGGGTTTGACCTTCTGGCATGCAATTTCCAAGTTAATAAAGAACCAGATAGTGACAAAAATACTTCTGCCAGGAATGTTTCTTCAAACTATGACTGGAGGGATCCTCCTGCCCCTGCTGCCAGTTTTCGCACAGAATAAAATCGGACTTAGCCCGGAGCAGTATGCCCTGCTGCTCCTGTGCGGAGGGGCAGCAGCAGCCCTTTCCTTTTTGCCGATGGGTCGCCTGGCCGATTATATCAGGCTAAGATATTTGCTGAGCGCTGGTTTTGGCATGATGGCCTTTTCCCTGGCAGCGTTTTCTATCGCCCAGGGGGTCTTAAGCGCGTTCCTCTTGGCTGCCCTGGTAGGGTTCTCCTATGCCATAGTCCTTCCAGCCTGGAACAATCTACTGGCCAGGACAATCCCCCCGGAAAGACAGGCTACCGGATGGGGTGTCTTTTCTACAATAGAAGGAATGGGTATCGCCATAGGCTCGGCTATAGGAGGGGTAGTGGCAAAATATTTAGGAATTCAGTTTGCCATCTTTCTGTGTACAAGCTTACTGGCAATCATGTGCTGCTTTTATTTCTTATATCCCGTAGAAAAGATTTTTAGCAAGTAAGCTATATGAAGTATAGTAAATAATGTTCCTTAAGAACGGAGTAACTGGCATGGCATTTTGCTTATTTAAATTCTTTATAGTACTGTTACTGGCGTACGCTATTGTACCAACAATTATTATACGCCTTGGCAATATTGGCATTCTCTCCCGCGCTCCCAGAGGGGAAGGCAGAATTGTCCTTACTTTTGACGACGGACCGGACCCCCGCTATACCCCCCGGGTGCTGGAAATCCTGGCCCGCTATCAGGTCAAGGCCTGTTTTTTTGTAGTCGGCGCCAAGGCCAAATCTTACCCGGATATAATTAAGCAAATTGCCCTGGCCGGTCATGAGATTGGCAATCATGGCTTCCGGCACCTGGCCGCCTGGCTGACAGGGCCACGTGCAACAGCAAGTGAGAATATAGCAACCAGCCGTGTTATTGAAGAGATCACGGGACAAAAGCCGCGCTTTTACCGCCCGCCCTGGGGACTTTTTAATTTGTATTCACTCTGGTTTTTTTGGAGCAAGGGCTTAGAGGTCGCCCTCTGGACCTACTTTAGTTGGGATTGGACTAAACATGCCACCCCGGAAAGCATTACCCGCAAGGTACTGAGCAGAATCAAGGATGGGGTTATTCTAATACTCCATGACAGCGGCTCCGGCCCGGGCGCCGCGCCAGACGGGCCGGCAAAAATGTTGGCGGCGCTGCCGCGCATCCTGGAGGAGGTGAAAAACCGCGACCTGCGGGTGGTTCCTCTTAAGGAGGTTGCGATAAAAAAGGGCAACCGACCCACTTATAAAAGATTAGCTTTATTAGTGTGGGGTTTGATAGATCGGCTAATTCGTCGTTTGTCCGGGATCAAAGACCTGGACAGTGGAAGCAAATCTATTTGGCGACTGGCACTTCGCCGCTACCGGGGCCAGGAATGGACTATGAAGGATGGTTCAGCCCTGCGTGAAGGAGATTATTACCTTGAGATCCATATCAACAATGATCGTTTATTATCCCTGATAAACCAGAACATGTCAGTTGAACGGATGAGTATAATTGCCATGCGTGAAATTCGTAACGGTCTGCCGGAATTAGCTGAATTGATGAGGCACGACCAGCGTTACAGTATGGCCAAGATATTGCTGGGAATCACAATTCTACACCGCGGATCAGAACGATTTGGTTTTACAGCATATGACTTAAAACCAGGCCTTTTTCGCTTTGTGTCAGGCTGTTATGAAAAAATGCTCCTTGCCCTTTTTCATCCGGGGGGATTAAAAAATTTAAAACGCTATCGCAATGAACTTTCACCGAAATATGTCGTAATGACTAGGCAGGAAATCATGCGTCGCTACCATCCCGACTGCAATCCAGAACGTAATAGCGCCACGTGTTTGGGCGTGGCGCATAAAGCCAATTAAAATTATATCCATTAAGCATCACTGACTGGTCAGCCTGCCCTCATTCGATTTTCCATAGGCCTTGATTTACTTAATATTCCTGGGTTTTTCAGCAACATTAATATTTATCGCGTAAAGCTGGCGGTTGCGCACAACCATCATCCCTACCTTGCTCCCTACTGGAACGTTCTTGATAGCAGCCACCAGTTCGTCGTCATTGTTGATTTTGACACCGTTAAACTCAACAATTACATCCCACATTCTCAGGCCTGCCTTCTGGGCTGGGCTACCGTTAACTACACCTGCTACTGCAGCCCCCTCTACCTGGCTAAGGCCAAGATAACGGGCAATTTCCTCATCAACCGGCCTGACCTGTACACCTATCCAGGGCCGGGGTTCATTTTGGCCGCTTTTCAGATCCTCAAGCACTCGCTGGACCGTGCTTGTAGGTATAGCAAAGCCTATTCCCTGAGCCTCGGCGCTAATTGCCGTATTGATCCCAATTACCTCGCCCTGTAAATTCAATAGTGGCCCGCCACTGTTGCCCGGATTGATAGAAGCATCGGTCTGAAGCAGGTTTTCATACTGACGGTCTCCAATAATAACCGGGCGGCCTTTGGCACTGATGACCCCGGTCGTAACTGTATGATCCAAACCGTAGGGGTTGCCAATGGCAATGACCCAGTTTCCTACCCTGATCTGATCCGAATTGCCCAGATTTAAAAAAGGCAGCTCAGCTTGCGCGTTGATCTTTAACAAGGCCAGATCCAGGTCATAATCAGCTCCGGTAACACTGGCTTCAAACGTATTCTCATAACCGGAAACGGTTACGGAAATTTGCTCAGCGCCATCAATAACGTGTTCATTGGTTAAAATGTAGCCGTCACTTGAAATTAGAAAACCAGAGCCAAGTCCTTCTTCGTGCTGCCTTTGATCATAAGGCTGGCCAAAAAACTGGCGAAAAAACGGATCACTAAAAAAAGGATCCGATTCCTGGGCAGAACTTACTTTTTGGGTGGATATTTTGACCACGGCCGTACTTGAGTTGGAAACCACATCTGCAACAGTGTCAGGGCCTACTCCCGGAAGCGAATAAGAATTGGCCGCTAACCCTGGCTGATCACCCTGGTTACTTGATTGATTATTGCAGCCCGCGATGAATATAATCCCGGTAGTTAAAACCGCAATGGTCATGTATAACAATAAACGCCGCCATTTGGTAAACATTATTTCACTCCTCAACTTTTCTTACTATTATAACAGAAAAATGTTATAGTAAAAAAAAGTCGCTATAACTATTGGTAACTTATAATATCTTGTAAATAAGCAATAAACTATTCGCTTATTTTAAAAATCCCCGCAAAATAGTTTCCTCGGCCTCCGATTCTGAAAGCCCCATAGTCATTAGTTTGGTCAGTTGCTCACCGGCAATTTTTCCAATAGCAGCCTCATGGACCAACTGAGCATCTGCATGGTTGGCGGCAATCTCCGGAATTGAACGAATTTGGGCCTGATGCATAATAATCGCGTCACATTGCACATGCGCACGGCACCGGTTCATCCCAACAGCAACCGGGTAAAAGATCTGCCGGGAGTTATCTCGGCCTACAGAGCGGGAAATAATCCGGGCAGAAGAGTCCCTCCCCAGTAGTTCAACGATTATCTTAGATTCTGCATACTGATCGCCGTCAGTAAGCATGCGCTCAGTAACAAGCAGGTGGGCATTTTTATACAGGCGCGCCTCAGTGTCCCGCTTAGTGTCGTCGACACCGCTTATTTGCACCAATTCCATCTCTGCATAGCCATCTTCTTCAATCTCGACCACGGTCTTAGGGTTAAGTATTTTTTTACCATGGCTATCACCCTCACCATAATGCTTTTCCACATAACGCATACGTGCACCCTTGCGGACGATAAAATTATGTATGCCATCGTGCCTGGAATTTTTATCGCCTGGGTTGTGGATACCGCAGCCGGCAACGATCAATACATCTGCTCCCGCGCCAATATCAAAACTATTATATACCATATCCTCTAAACCTTCGGCCGTCAGAATAACCGGTATATGCACACTTTCCCCTCTGGCGCCGGGCTTGACGATAACATCAATACCTGGCTTGTCTGTCTTGGGGATAATTTCGATATTAGCCGTTGAGTTGCGGATTATACCTTCGCCGTTTTTGCGGATATTGTAGGCTCCCTGTGGCATATCGTGCATTCCGGCAACAGTTTGCAGAATATGTTTATCTATAGCATTCAGCAACTTCATCAGTCCCTTCAGTGCATTCATCACAGTTAATGCAGCTTACTTCTTCCATAATTAGAGGCCAGATGTTAGCCCTCTTGCCTTTTTCTACAATCCTTCCATCAGCTATTAGAATAATCTCATCAGCTATACTCAATATCCTTTCCTGGTGTGATATCAGAATCATCGTTGTATCAAATTTTTCATTGATTTTTTGGAAAGTCTCTGTTAACCGGCTAAAGCTCCACAGGTCAATACCCGCCTCCGGTTCGTCATAAATGGCTAACTTAAGCTTTCTGGCCAGCAGGCTGGCGATCTCAATCCGCTTCAGTTCGCCACCGGAAAGGCTAAAATCCACCTCACGGTCAATGTAGTCCTGTGGACAAAGCCCGACATCAAGGAGCAGGTTATATTCTTTTACTTGTTTACCTTTTCCTGCGGCAAGTTGTAATAGTTCCCCTACTGTCAGGCCTTTAAAGCGGGGGGGTTGCTGGAACGCGTATCCTATTCCCAGGCGTGCCCGCTCAGTAACCCCAAGCTCAGTAATGTCTACGCCGTCCAGAACAATGCTGCCGGTAGTCGCCTGGTAAATTCCCATGATTACTTTTGCCAGTGAGGATTTGCCACCACCGTTCGGTCCGGTAAAAACATAAAACATATGATCTTCCAAGACAAGATTAATATCCTTGAGGATCTCTACGGGGCCTTTATCCCCTTCAAGGGTTAAGGAAAGATTCTTAATTTCTAGCAATGTTCAACACTCCCTCTTATACAACTGATCTGATTATACCATAAACAGTAGTATTCTTCGCAAAACAAGGCTATGTAAGACATGCTGCTGCAAGATTGTCTAAAAACAGATCAAGGACCGGACAGCCAGAATTATAGGTGACAATATCTGGCTTCCGGCCCCTGAAGGTTGTTATTTATTAGTTATTTGAAATTGAATTGGCTACCAGCTCAGCCACGTCATACACCTTAACCTGCTCCGATGCCTCTTTGTCTTTCAAGCCATCTTCCAGCATCGTCAAACAGAACGGACAGTTGCTGATAATAGCCTGAGGATTCAGTTCCAGAGCCTGTTCTGTACGAGCTACGTTGATGCGCTGCCCAATGTCCTCTTCAAGCCACATGCGACCGCCGCCCGCCCCGCAGCAGAACCCTTTCTGCTTTGAGTTAGCCATTTCCACCAGGGAAACATCCTTTACTGCGGCGATAACGTTTCTGGGAGCTTCATATTCTTCATTGTAGCGCCCAAGATAACAGGAATCATGATAGGTTACTTTTAATTTTTCCTTAAGCGCGCCCGGTCTAATCTTACCGGCTTTGATCAACTGGTCAATTAACTGGGTATGGTGGATAACCTCAAAATCACCGTCAAGCTGCTTGTAATCTGTTTTAAGCGTTGTAAAGCAGTGCGGACAGGTAGTAACGATCTTCTTAACCCCATAGCCCTTAAAGGTCTCAATATTTTCCTCGGCGAGACTCTGGAACAGGTACTCATTACCTAAGCGGCGTGCTGAGTCGCCGCAGCATTTTTCCTCAGTGCCCAGGATGCCGAAACTTACGCCAGCCTCATTAAAGACATTAACCAGGGCTGTAGATACTTTCTTAATCCTGTCGTCAAAGGATCCGGCGCAGCCGACATATAAGAGGTACTCAACTTCTGACGGATCGTCCAGTTCACCAAGGATTTTAACGTCCAGGCCCTCAGTCCAGTTAGCGCGGTCAGCCCAACCGATACCCCAGGGGTTCGAGTTTCTCTCCATATTGGTAAAGGTCAGCTGAGCCTCGGCAGGGAAGTCACTTTCATCCAGAACGTACGCCCGCCTGAGCTGAACGATTTTATTCGCATGCTCGTTCATATTGGGGCACTGTTCCCGGCAGGCCCGGCAAGTGGTGCAAGCCCAAATGGCATGCTCGTCAATTACTTCACCAAGCAATTTCTTGGCATCATCATCGTCTTCCGACTTGTGCTCCTGCTCACCAAATACTACATGACCGTCAGCCATTATGATCCGGGGCTCGCCAGGCACGATCTCTTCCAGGTGCTCCTTGATTTCAGCCAGCAGTTTCTTCGGTGAAAGGGGCTTGCCGGTCAAAAAGGCCGGGCAGTTAATCTGACAGCGGCCACACTCGGCACAGGCATAGCAGTCCAGCAAGTCTTTCCAGGTGAAGTCCGCCAGTTTATTAACACCAAAAGTTTCTCTTTCTTCATCCTCAAAGTCGATCTTCTCCAGCGGCTCAATTTTATTGTCTAAATACCGGAAGATAATATTGGGCACCGCCGCCATTGGGTGAACCAATGGGGAGTAACGCGGGGTACCGATAATGACAAAGGCAGCCACTATATGTACCCACCAAAAGATGTTGGAGAGTTTGATGGCCGTGACCGGATCCACTCCGGAAAAAATTAAGGCAACTATTTGACTAAACGGCGCTAGACCTAACCGCCATTGGTCAAAATATTCAGGAGACCCGACGATCCTAAACCCGTAAGTAAGGAAGTACGCGATACAAATCAGGCTAAGGTCGGAAATTAGAAAAACAATAAACCTTTCTTGTTCCCAGGTCCCTACGTCCAGGCGGGGGATCTTTTGAATATAACGCCGGACAGCTGACCATAAGATTCCAAATAAAAGCAAGAATGCACCAATATCAGTAATTAAGTAAAAGTACGGTGATCCAAAAATAACCAGACCTATAACTTTTTCCAACACTAGATGAACCGCGCCAATTACAAAGAAAACTACACCAATGACAATAGGAAGGTGCATCAGAGCCGCACCCGGCTCTCTGGCAATTTTGCGCTGACAATCATAGCGGGTGATAAACCCGATGAGGCGTTCGGCCAGACGGTCGGTACGTTCAACTGGGCGGCCTATTCTAACCCTGTTATAAAGCTTGGCTGCCCCCATGGTCATAAAGAAAAGCGCTACTACTAAAAGTAAAATAAAAATTACGATGCCTGTAGTACTGAGCATTCCACACTCCCCCTTCATGAATAAAATTTTTACTGCCCAAAAGAAAACAAAAAACCCCGAGGTCCTCTTCTCATGAGAAAAAAGACCTTCGCGGCCCGATCTTTAGCTTATCTTCACCACCCCTCTCGTGGCAGGTAATTGTCCGCACTTCAAGCAGGTCTTCCTTGCTCATTATCTTCACTTCGCTAAAAACTTTATCATACTTTTACTACCCTGTCCATACAAACTTTGTTTTTTAAAGCCTTAATACGCCCCCTGCTGCCAGGTTAAGTCATATTCTCCTGATTTGGCCTGATGGCGGTTTTGTAGTATGAGACGTGCCCCCTACAATTAGCTGTTTTATAGCCAGCGTTGGCTGCGCGTCGCTTACCGGGGCCCCCTGGCCATCCTTGCCGCAGGTACCAATAGTGAATCCTAAATCGCTCCCGACTTGCTCAACAACGCGCAACACCTCCGGCCCGTTTCCGGTCAGCGTGGCGCCACGCACCATCGTGCCTATCTCACCGTCTTTTATTAAATAACCTTCGGCCACGTCAAAGACAAAATCCCCGGTTGTGGTATTAACCTGGCCACCCCCCATTTTCTTAACCAGCAGGCCTTCTTTTGTGTCCTTGATAATTCTTTCCGGATCCAGCTTGCCGGGGGCAATAAAGGTGTTGCCCATCCGCGGAATAGGTTTGTGCTGGTAGGACTCCCGCCGCCCGTGGCCATTTGACGCCCTTCGCTCTTTCATAGCCGTAAGCCGGTCGTACAGGTAGTCCGTTAGCTCGCCGTTTTTGATTAACTCTACCCTGCGTGCCGGAACCCCCTCATCGTCAAAACGATAAGAGCCATAGCGGTCATGTAAAGTAGCGTCATCTACTACAGTCACTTCCCGTGAAGCCACCTGCTGACCCTTTTTTCCACCATATACAGACAGGCCTTTTTGCGCCAGATCAGCCTCCAGCCCGTGGCCGCAGGCTTCATGGACCATAGTGCCCCCTGCCTCACCGGCCATCACTACAGGCATCTTGCCTGCCGGCGCGGGCTTTGCCTGCAGCATCAGGACTGACCGGCGCGCCGCTTCCGCTGCAACCTGCTCGGGCGGGCAGCGGTCGAATAGCTCAAAGCCGCATAAGCTGCCGGCCGCCTCAAAACCGGTTTGGATAACAGCGCCTGCCCCTGCCACCGCCTGTACCGACAAGCGCGTGCGGATGCGCTCGTCCTCAACAAAAACTCCTTCACTATTTGCCACAGTGACTTTTTGCACCACGTCCGCATAGCCAACAATGACCTGCTTAATTTGAGCAGGGTCAACTGCCCGCGCGGTGCGATCCGCTGCCGCAACTACAGCAACCTTTTGCTCAGTGGAAACATCATCCGGACGCTCTTTATACGTAAAGTCAACCAATGGCTTCGCTCCGGTAAAATTCAGGCTAACCTCTTTCCTAGTGCCATGCGCCGCGTGGCTGACAATCCTGGCTGCTTCAACCAGGCCTTTGCGGGTTAAATCATTAGTATAGGCATAAGCTGTTGTGTCACCAGAAATAACCCTGATTCCTGCGCCGGTATCCACACCCGATTGCACCCGCTCGATCTTACCCGCCTCACAAATGATACCGGTAGTTCTTTTCTCTTCGATAAAAATATCGGCGAAATCGCCACCATTAGCCGTCGCCACATCCAGCACTTCTTTAAGAGTAGGTTGTTCAAACAAAAGCAAACCCCCTTTAAAATTGAACAAGAATTATTTGCATTGAGCGGATTTCTGTTGTTATAGTAGGCTAACCGTTTAATCCTTAAATATTCTACGAGAACCATACCCATTATTACTCTACCAGAATACAATTCATGTGTACATTAAAAATTGCTTTTACCCCCAGGGCGTTCCGGAGTGCTTCCCTTGTAATTAACGTGCGGCCGTTTATTATTTTCGGCGGGGCTTTCAGCAGGATAGCATGGCCGTTTTTCACACCTGTGTGTTTACCGATAGGGATCTCCACTGCCAGGTCATTTTTATTAACATACACTGTTTGGGTAATCTCATCGTAAAAAACCACAGCGCCCAGGGCTTCAGCCACTGCCCGAAGCGGCAGCAGCACATCCCTTCCTTCTACTTCAGGTGAAACGTCAGAATAAACCGGCGCGCCATTTACATACAGCGAAATATCTGCAGCAACAGCAGGGGCAGGTGCTGTAAGTACAAGATACACAGCCAGGACAACAAGCAACCTCAGTTTCAAAATATCACCCCCCACATGGCGCAGGTTTTAATTTGGAAAATGATCTATGGGGCAGGGTTGCTTGAGACACCGGCCTGACGGGCGATTTTTGAGCCGGTTGCTGCAGAGCCATTGCCCCCGGAATTACTTTCACCAGCTGTTTCATCAGTTGTACCGTCACTGTTAACGGCATTAATATCGTCACCTTTCCAAACCTGACCGGTACTATTGTCCTCTCCCTCACCTAACACCTGCTCAGAACCGGTCTTACTGACCTCTACCCCACCTGCCACCTGGTCAAAAACATTATTACTACCCTCCACCTTCTGCGGAGTGTCTGCTTCCTGCTCATCAATTGCCAGAGGCATGATAAACGGGTTTAAATTTTGAACAGCCGGCTTAACTCCCGGATATGGTGATACCGGCACTGGTGACAGAAAAGCATTATACCGCCCGACTGCCCAGCTTAAAACCTGCTCTATCTGCAGCCGGGCCTCCGGTGACGGACTGGTAAAGGTAACCAGATCAAAAGCGGCCACGACCGTACCGTCCTGCGGGGGAACAACTTCCATCGCCGGCCCCTGTTGAGAACCGGGAGCAGCAACCTCTGCCGGCGCAGCCGCCTGTACCGTCTTTATCCCCTCATAGGGCTTAATCTCTAACGTCCTGAGCTCCGATAAATCGGGCAAATCCTCTATTTTACTGATAAATTCACTGACATTACAGTAATCGCCGCGCACTTCGAAGTGAGCCGGCAGTTCCAGGTATATTCCTTTGTCAATTATGTCCGCGGGGACAAAGGAAACAATCTGCACGTTTGACTCTACAGCCTTTAAGCCAATATGGACAATAGCCAGCCCATCACCCATCACATTATTAAAAAGCGGCTTGAGTTCATCCAGCTGCCGGGTAACCTGAGCCGCCAGTTCGGTTTCTTTTTTTTGTGATCTGACCACAGCCTCAGCAACCTTGACCTTTGACTGCAGGTCATTCAACTTGTCTCTGTTTTCACCATATTTACTGAATTGAGGGATCAGTAAATATTTAAACAATACAAAACAAAGGCAGGCCAGCGCAAGAATAGCCAGCATAATCTTTTCGCGGGGCTGCAGCTTATACAACATTACCGGCCCCCCTCCTTGATCGCTGCCGTCAGCTTAAATTTAATTGCCAGGGTTTTCTCGTCTTCCGCCAGCTCATTCAGGGTAATTTTGGTGAAATAGGGCATTTTGTTCAAATTGTTGATAAAAACACCAATAGAAGGCACTGTATGCGAGTAGCCTTCTATCGTCAGAGTATTGGGAACCGGAGGTGCAGAAGCCTGTGATTGACCCTGTTGGCCCGTGGGTGAAGCCTGTCCACCCTTTGTCGCCGTGGCGCCGGCCTGCGCTCCGGTCTGGCCCTGCGTCTGTGGCTGAGAAGACTGTGACTGTGGGTTAGGGTTAGGCTGCCCCGTCACCTGTCCGGTCCCGGCAGCAGCCTGAGTTTCATTATATGATAATTCTAATCTCTCCAGCCAAACATCCACCGGCAGGTTACGACTAAAATCATCCAGCACATAGGACCAGGTAAGCCTCTGATCAATCATTTCGGTAAACTTTTTAATTGTCTGCTCGTTGTCCTGCCGCTGTTTTTTGAGATCTTCAACTATCCTGACAGCTAATTGCAGTTCATTCAAGTATTTTTCCGTTTGCGCTATTTCTTTTTGCGTTTCCACATAGCTGTACAAAAAAGCTCCATAGCCCGCCAGCACAGATATTACTACCAGCGAAACAGACACCCTTTTCACCAGTTTTTTGATGTCAATGCTAATATCTCTTTGCAACTCCGGGGGCAGGAGGTTTATTTTATACATCTTCCACGACCTCCCGCAGGGCAGTGCCCATCACAACAGCAAAGGACGGATCAAACGGAAGCGGCTCCGCTCCATCGCCCGGCAGCCCGGGAATACCGGGGTTGCCGAAATCAACCGGCGCCTCCATGGCCTCAGCAAAAAACTCCCTGAACCCTCTCAGCTTGCTGGTTCCCCCGCTGATAATAAACCTGTCAAT
>JAQVGZ010000165.1 GCA_028696455.1 Desulfotomaculaceae bacterium
CCCCGGGCACGGCCAAGACCTATCTACACCCAGGTTTAAATTGACTTGCCCACAGCGTCCCATAGGATAGCACGTGCTTCCTCGGCAGAATCGGCGCTATAAAGCTCCGTCAAAACGCGATCCAATGCATCTAGATCATTTAAAAGTTTTGCTTTTTTCAGAACACTGTCCGCGTCCTGTTTGAACCTGGCGGCCATATATTTGCAAATATCATCCCGCTTTGCTTCTACTGCGCCTTCTTGTCTGCCTTCAATCCTGCCTTCAATCCTACCTTCAATCCTACCCTTTTCGTGCCAACTGGTGGTGACTTGCATAATCGTGGCAACCTCCTTTGCATCCATTTTACCTAATTCGGCATAAAGCTTCTCCTCTTCCTCCCGGCTCAGCTTCAGGTATGTTTCGAAAAAACCGCCCAGCAGTTCCATGCGGGCCGGGTCCAATTGCATCCGGGCCAGCATGCGCAAAAATTCCAGTTTCACGCGCACTTTTTCCTCGGGTTTAAAGCCCATTTTACTTAATAATGCCGCGGCCACCGGGTTGTTATGGTGAATGTAGTCCCGCCAGTTAAGCTTTTTTAGTTCCAGTTTGTAAAAGTGAAAGCGCAGTACAGCTATGAAGGGGAAGCTCAATTCAAAGGTGTCCGGTTCATCCCGTATCTGGTCATAGCTGAAAACAGCTACCGGTATTATTTTTAGCCGGTATTTCTCATAAAGGCGGCTGAAGTAAATAAACATCCGTTCATGAAAGTCTTTTTGTATGTATGACTGGGGCTCCACATGCACTAATATTAATCCCGGCTCGCCCTTTAGCCGGGTTTCCACTAAAATATCCACCTGATGCTTTTGCCCCGCTGTTATATCTGTGAATAGTTCTTGCTGCAGGAATTTAATGTGGCCCATATCGATAGCCTGGGCGGCAGCCGGGAAAAATAGTTCGATAAACTCGGTAAAAAAGGTTTCCAAAAGTTCTTTGAATAACCGGTCGTGGTCGATCTGGTTCATGGGTACTGGAGACTCCTTTCCCCAAATTAAGTTAAACGGGCAAGCAGATTTACATTATATCACCATTATATGGCAAAAATGTGTTCGTGGTAAGACATTTTTGCCGGATCTTCTTTATCAATAGCACCAATGAACTTTAATAATCATTTGCCAGTAGGTACTTTGGGGAATGAATTAAATAATTTAATACAATGCAACACTTTTTTCTGCTGACCAGGGGCAAGCGTTAGCAAATGATTTTGAATTTCTTTTAATACTGCTAACTCCTTAATTACCCCTCCCATCAAATAACATTTATTTGCTATCACTAGCGTTGCAAGAAATTATTACCAAATTAATAAGGTGAGGAATTAAGTCTTAGCCATGTATTAGTGAACGGAACCTAGTTTTTACGGTGGGATTTTTATTATTTTATCATTGCCTTACGAAAAAAGACAATAATTGAAATTGTAAACAGGTCAAACTTGAACAGGGTGGGCTGATACGATTGATGAATTGGCCAGGCTGCAACCTGCCTTTGCTATGTTAGGTGATAAATTCTATGCCTATTTTAGCGCTACCAACAAAATTAGTTCTAATTAAACATGTGCTTCCCCCTCCCCCTAGGGGGAGGGGTGGTTTATAAATTTCTATTTCTTGAGATACTGTTAATACCTGTATTACAAGACGGATCTGTTTCGTTTTCTTCGATGTGCGAGGCGTCTATGCGGTGAATATCTAAATCGCGCACCTTGATCGTTTCGCGCCCGTCAAACGTATGGACAACCTCTCCAGCTTGGAGTTTACGCCCAAGGGATTTTTCAAGAATATCAATACACGCTCCCAAATCAGTCCGCGTGATTCCCCGCTCATGCCCATCCTCCACTTGGATAACAAGGATAGGTTTAACGGGATTTTTTATTTCCTCCCGCTCGCAATATGCCGCCCAACGAGTGCACTTCTTTTCCCAGTTGAAAAGCGCTTCCTTAAACATTGTCATATCTGCGCCTATCTGAATTTCAGGGAAGTGGATAATAACCCTATCCTTATCGCTGACGTGGGCTTGACATACTCCTGTTTTATTCCATGACAGGGGAAATCGTAAAATTCGCTACTCTCACTCTATGCTGCGCCTACCCCCGCTCCTCCAAACCTGTCCCACAAACCATTATGCTGTTATTGTGCAAAGCAATAACGGCTTTTTTTATACCCATCAGGCGTGCAACAAATTTCAATGTAAATTGAAGGGAGAAAAAAGCAAATGGCTTAAGCATTTACGGCAACTTTTATCCCCGTAAAAAAGGTGGTGGTGTCAGATGAATGAAGTCAAAAACCCTGATCGTAAGCGTGTGTGCGATGTGAGTGCCGATCGAAGGATTATTGAAATTCGTAAGAAAGGTTGCGTCACTAGGATTATAGCGAATCCTGACGGCACGTTAAATATCACTCACGAGCGCACTAATCCTGCAGCGTAGTGTTCCCCCGGCAACAGTCCTTTGGACATAGAAAGAATTTTCATCGCTTGGTACTCAAAACCATCGTAACTGTCCTGTGCATAGTGAGGGGAGAACAATCTCCCCGGAAACGGAGGTGGCATATGCAAACACAAACAAACGAAAAGGACACGAGCTTCCGGGACCAGGAGCTAGATGAGGAACTGGCCGGTATTTTAACCGCCATCAGCGTCGTGTCCAG
>JAQVGZ010000077.1 GCA_028696455.1 Desulfotomaculaceae bacterium
GCATGTAGCTCAAATTAAATAAAATCATCTTACCATTTAAGGGAATATGTTGTGGTACGTCATTTTTTATGTCCGGAAAACCTTGATATTCCGGGCTTCTTTATAAGTCAGGTGTCAAACTCAAGTCTAACCGAAGCGGTTTTATCGTTCGCGGGCACGGCAGGCTGATGGCAGCGCAGCTTTTTGGTGTTGAACATGTACCATGGACAGGCAGGACTACGCGACCGAGGCCGAAGAGTGGGCGGATCTAATCGCTGACAACAGGATCGCGGAACTTGCGGAGCTAGGTAACGTAATATAATAGAAGAAACTAGACTAATAGAAATAAAATGTTGGATAAAATGCCGTCCAACACAAAACAAGAAAACCTCCCAAACACGGGAGGCCTTGACTTTACTGGCGGGAGTGTGTGAGAATCGAACTCACCACGGACAGGAGCACTGCCCGACGACTGGTTTTGAAGACCAGGAGCACCACCAGGCACCATCCACCCCCGTATTACTCAATAATATTTGTTACAATCGGGAACAAATATTATTGAGAGATGCTTTTTTATTATAACATACACCTGATAACCGGGCAATGGATGCGGACATCCTTTCACTTTTGGAACACATTTTTTTACAAAGGTAGCCGTGGCTGCAGTCATAGTTTAAGTTTTCGACCCGCCAATCACAATACTGGGAGGAATTTTACATGTGCCAGCGAATAGTATTAGGTGTCCAAAACAAGCTAAATTAAGCACAATATGCTGATATTTTGGTATTTCTGTTTTGAATTGGAGTAGGTGAAGCAAATAAAATGCTGGACATTTTTAATAATATAAAGGACGACCTACTAATTGTAGAAGAAGAATTAAAACAAATCCTTGAGACGAAAAACCCTTTGCTAGAGACCTCCTCAAGTCTTTTGAACGCGGGTGGCAAAAGGCTACGGCCAGCCCTTAGTATCCTTGGGGCCAAGTTTGGTGATTACGACTTAGAGGAAATAAAACCCCTTGCAGTAGCCCTGGAATTAACCCATATGGCCACACTAATTCATGATGATGTAGTGGATGACTCAATGACCCGCAGAGGCGCTCCCACAGTAAAAGCCAGGTGGGGGAACGGTATATCCGCTAATATAGGGATGTATATATTTGCAAAGTCCCTTGCCTTAATAGCTAAGTATGAGGGGAATCCCTTAATATCCAAAGTTTTAGCCCGTGCAAGCCTTAAAATGTGTGAAGGAGAGATTCAGCAGATCTCTGCTTCATTTGACAGCAGTCAGGGAGTCAAGGACTACTTTTTTAGGGTTAAGCGCAAGACAGCGCTTTTAATCTCAGCAAGCGTGCAACTAGGTGCGGTGGCCTGCGGAGCGGAAAGAAGCATTTACCTGCCCTTGGGCCGGTACGGTAATTGCATTGGGATGGCCTTTCAAATTACTGATGATATTCTAGATTTGGTAGCCGATCAAAAGGAACTCGGCAAGCCCGTTGGAAGTGACCTTCGCCAAGGTATTATTACCTTGCCGCTAATTTATGCTATTAGTAAGAGTGGGCAAAGGGACAGGCTGATGGAGTTAGCCCGGCAAGTGGAAAAAGACGAGGAAGAAGTGCAGGAGGCCATTGAATTAATAAGAGCTTGCGGGGCTATCGAATATTCTTTCAAAGTGGCGCGAAAATACATTGAGAAGGCCAAGCAAGAATTAACCTTTCTGCCGAATTTACCGGCAAAAAACACCCTCTGTCAGATCGCTGATTTTATTGATTCCAGGAAATATTGATTACGTACGTAGCTGCAGGAGCAAGGTCTTGCAGCGGAACATTTCTGGAGGTAGCGAATGGGGCACTATGCCATAGCGCTTGACTTAACAGGAAAAGTCTGTCTTGTGGTTGGCGGCGGACAGGTGGCGGAACGAAAGATACGCTCCCTGCTAGAATGCGGCGCCTGCGTACGAGTGGTCAGCCCGGAGCTGACAGCCGGGCTCGGAAAAGTTGTAGAGTCAGGTATGATTGACTATAGACAGGGCCGGTACCGCATCTCGGATTTGTCAGGTGTGTTTTTAGTAATCGGCGCCACTAATTGCAAAAAAATTAACCAGCAGGTTTCAGAGGATTGCTTAGCCCGGAACCTACTAGTGAATATTGTAGATGACCCGGCTCATTGCAATTTTTACGTTCCGGCCGTAATTAAGCGGGGGCTTTTGACCATAGCGGTAACCACCGGAGGCAGGAGTCCACTTTTAGCTAGAAGAATCCGTGATGAACTGGAGCTGGCCTACGGGCCGCAGTACGGTGAATTCTTAGATTTAATTTCCATCGCGCGTAAAGATATTATCAGTAAGGTTACCAACAGTAAAGAGAAAAGAAAGATGCTAGAGAACTTGGTCTGTGACGAAGTGATGGACTTGCTGAAAAAAGACCGTTTAGACCTGTTAAAGGGGCGAATGTTCGGTGTTAATCATGGTAGTGGGACTCAGCCACAGGACGGCTCCAGTTGAGTTGCGAGAGAGGCTTTCTTTTGCCGGAAGTTCCTTGCATAAGGCGCTCAGACAAATAAAAGCCTTCCCAGCCATTCAAGGATGTGCGGTTTTATCAACCTGCAACCGTACCGAAGTTTACGCCGCCACATTGGAAATGGATGAGGGGCTTAGTGCCGTTTGGAACTTTTTATCCCGCTGGGCCAATGTTGATATTTCTGAGATTAAAAATTTTACCTATAGCCATACTTTATGTGATGCAGTGCGCCATCTGTTCCGGGTTACATCGGGACTGGATTCAATGCTACTGGGCGAGACAGAGATTCTCGGTCAGGTCCGGACAGCCTACCAGGTTGCCAGCGCAGATAAGGTAACAAACCGTGTTTTAAACACATTGTTTCAGCAAGCAATCGAGGTCGGTAAACGGGTGCGCACAGAAACCGGGATCGACCGAAATGCTGTGTCGGTTAGCTATGCGGCAGTTGAGCTGGCCAAGCGTCATCTGGGTGACCTGAACAATTGCCAGGTATTGCTGATCGGCGCCGGCAAAATGAGCAGGCTGACTGCTCAATACCTGGCGGCAAATGGCGTGCCAAGTATTATTATTTCCAATCGCTCCTTTGAGCGAGCGAGGGCTATGGCTTGTGAGATGGGTGGTAAGGCAATTCAATTCAATGAACTGCCCCAATGCCTGGAATCTGCTGATATTGTGCTTAGCTGTACCGCCGCCCCTCATGTTGTGGTTAAGGTCGCGGATGTGGAGCGCGCCATGGTGAAAAGGCATGACCGCCCGGTTCTAATGATCGACCTGGCCGTGCCCAGAGATATTGAAACAACGGCGGGCGGCCTTACCGGGGTTACTCTTTATGATATAGATGATCTGGCAGCAGTGGTGGATCATAATTTGGCTCGGCGTAAACAGGCAGCCTTAGAGGCTGAGGTTATCATTGAAGAAGAGTTAGCCGGGTTCATGAGTTGGCTGGGTACACAATATGTTGTCCCCACCATAGCAGCCCTGAAACAGCGTGGTGAGGAAATCAAGGAACAGGAACTGAAGCGGGCTTTAAATCGCCTAGAAAAACTCTCCGAACATGACCGGAAGGTTATTAGCTCGCTGGCTGGCTCAATTGTAAACCAGATCCTGCACACACCTGTAACACAATTAAAGAGTTATGCACTAACTGCAGAGGGCCATCTTTACACTAGAATAATCCAAAATCTTTTTTGCCTAGATGTACCGGGGCAGGAAGCCAAGGAGCAAGCGGCGTCCCGTTCAGATAAACGGATTACTGGCTAAAACTGGAGGGGTGTGATTCACGACATCCGGCCCAGTAGGCCTGACCGGTCTCCATAGTATTAGGGAGTTATACTATATATGAAAAAAGAAATTGTTGTCGGCGCCAGAGAAAGCAACCTGGCATTGCGGCAGGCGGAGTGGGTAACCGAGCGCTTGCGCGAAATAAACCCGAAATACCGCTACTCAACTAAAGGAATCCGAACTTTGGGAGATAGATACCTTGATGTAGCCCTTTCCAAGATCGGTGACAAGGGCCTTTTTACCAAGGAGTTGGAGCTTGCCCTGCAGCACGGGGAAATTGACCTGGCGGTGCATAGCATGAAGGATCTGCCTGTAGTCTTGCCGGAGGGTTTACTGATTGGGGCTGTGTGCCGACGGGAAAATCCCAGCGACGCGCTGGTGGCGCGCCATGGCCTAAAGTTGGCGGACTTGCCCGCAGGGGCCATAGTCGGCACCAGCAGCCTCAGGCGTTGCGCCCAGTTGCTCTATTACCGGAGTGACTTGAAAATTGTCAACCTGCGTGGCAATATCAACACTCGCCTGCGCAAGCTGGCCGAAGAAGGTCTAGATGCCGCGGTGTTAGCCTACGCTGGCCTCCACCGGTTGGGTCTGGAGAAGCATATTACCCAACTGCTTCCGTTTGAATTGTGCCTGCCGGCAGTAGGACAGGGCGCACTGGGTGTGGAAATACGCGGGAAAGATGAGGAAGTACGGGAGCTAATTAGCGGGATCAATGACGATCAAACGCGGGCCGCTATCACCGCCGAACGGGCATTACTGGAGAGACTGGAAGGCGGCTGTCAAGCCCCGGTGGGTGCCCTGGGTGTGGCAGAGGGAGACCATCTATCGCTGGAAGGAGTAGTAGCAGCGTTGGACGGCAGTCAGCTGATACGAGCCTCCCTGACTGGATCCACCAAGGAGCCCACCACGCTTGGCGTAAGGTTGGCGGAAAAATTGATCAAAATGGGCGCTGGGAAACTATTAGAGAAAGTACGCAGGGGAGTTGCTCATGAGTGAGGGGATGGTCTATATTATAGGGGCCGGTCCCGGCGACCCGAAGCTAATCACGGTCAAAGGCCTGGAGCGGCTTAAAGAGGCCAACACGATTATATACGACCGCCTGGCCAGCTACCGTCTGCTTTCCTTTGCCAGGCGAGATGCGGAAATTATTTATGCCGGCAAGTCTCCCGCCGGTCACACAATGAAACAGAAAGAAATAAACCGTCTGCTTGTGGAAAAAGCGCGGGCTGGTAAAATCGTAATCCGGCTCAAAGGGGGAGACCCCTTTGTATTCGGGCGGGGTGGTGAGGAGGCAGAGGCCCTTTACGAGGCGGGGGTCTCCTTTGAGGTAGTCCCCGGTGTGACCTCGGCCATCGCGGCACCCGCCTATGCCGGCATCCCCGTGACTCACCGCGGACTAGCCTCCGACCTGGTTATTGTTACGGGCAATGAAGACCCTTTAAAAGAAAGCTCGAACATTGCCTGGGAGCATCTCGCGGCAGATACGGGTACGCTGATTTTATTGATGGGTATGGCCAACCTGCCTGAAATAACAAAAACTTTGGTCAAACACGGACGGTCCCCGCAAACACCTGTGGCTTTGGTCCAGTGGGGAACGCGGCCAAATCAGCGCACCCTGACCGGGAATCTGGCTAATATTAATGAGATGGCTGTACATGCCGGTTTGGAAAGCCCGGTTGTAATTGTCGTCGGCAACGTGGTCAAATTACGGGATAAACTAAGATGGTACGATAATAAGCCGCTTTTTGGCAAACGGATCTTGGTAACCCGCGCGCGGGAACAGGCCAGCGCACTTTCGGAGAAAATAGAGGCCCTTGGCGGCGAGGCCCTGGAATTTCCTGCCATAGTCATTGCCGAACCGGAGGATTACGTTCCTTTGGATCAGGCGCTCAGGTCGCTGGCCGTCTTTGAGTGGATTATTTTTACCAGCGTCAATGGGGTGACCTCCTTTTTTCAGCGACTGCGCCGGCAGAGAATCGATGTTCGTGAGCTATGCCGGGCGAGGCTCTGCGCCATTGGCCCTAAAACCAGGGAGGCCCTGGAAAATTATGGACTAATTGTGGAATATGTACCTGGCGAATATCGGGCCGAAAAGATTGCCGCTGGTTTGTCTGGCAAGTTAAAGCCAGGGGAGCGCGTGCTTTTGCCCAGGGCTGCTGTATCCCGCCAGGTGCTACCGGAAACCCTTCGGGAATTGGGGGCAGAAGTGACCGAGGTGACGGCCTACCGGGCATTGCCGGCAAGTTGGGACGGCGCGGCTGTCAAAGAGTTGCTCATCCGCGGTGAAATAGATGTTGTAACCTTCACGAGCTCTTCTACGGTACGCAATTTTGCTACTCTTATCGCATGTGAAAATATTGGGGAATTAATGGCAAATGTTATAGTGGCGTGCATTGGGCCAGTGACTGCTGCTACCGCCATGGAGTTAGGCATTAAGGTGGATGTAGTGGCCGCTGAATATACTATTGACGGGCTGGTTACTGCGATTATGGAAAGGCAGCATAGTAGCAGCTAAGCCAGGGCAAAACACACCGGTCTAAAAAGTAAAATTGAGACTATTCGAATAGCGATAGAAATAGCAACAGATTACGTGCAAGATGGTAAACATAAATGTATACCGACTGCTAAAACTAGAGGTAAGCAATCCTGGATTCATGTCCGGGCAGCAACATAGATAAGGTGTGAAACAAATGATTAGCATTACCAGGCTGCTTGGCGGCACAGGTTACTATGGTGACTCCTTGCGCTATCATACGGGTGTAAGAAACCAGACCAATGGCGCGATTGCTGGGCGCGGGCCAGTAGTGGTGTGGAATTGTACACGTTCTTGCAACTTACAGTGTATCCACTGCTACGCCAGCGCGGAGGCGAGAAAGTACGAAGGCGAGCTGACCAACCTGGAAGCGCTGCGCTTTATCGATCAACTGGCGGAAGGCAAAGTGCCTGTGCTTTTATTATCAGGTGGCGAGCCACTCTTAAGAAAAGACCTGGGTAAATTGATTGCCTATGCGTCAAGCAAGGGCATCCGGGTAACTTTGTCGACTAATGGCACCCTGCTCAACCGGGAAACGGTGCTAGGCCTGAAACACCTGGGAGTAGGCTATATTGGTGTCAGCATAGACGGGATCGGCGCTGTCAATGACCGCTTCCGGGGCCGCCAGGGAGCCTACAACGCCGCCCTGAGCGGTATCCGCACCTGCACCAGCCTGGGGCAGCGAGTAGGGCTGCGCTTTACGATCAATAAGTATAATTACCAGGAAATAAATGCAATCTTCGATTTACTTGAAGAAGAAAACATCCCGCGGGTGTGCTTTTACCACCTGGTTTATTCAGGCCGCGGAAGCAAGATGGTGGAGGAGGACATTTCCAAAGAGCAGACGCGCGCCGCGCTGGATTTGATAATCCAGCGCACCCAGGACTTCCGCCGCCGCTGTATAAATAAAGAAATCCTCACCGTGGATAATCATGCGGATGGAGTTTACGTCTACTTGCGGCTGAAGGAAACTAACCCGGCGCAGGCAGAGCAGGCACTGGAATTGCTCCGTCTGAACGGGGGCAACCGCACCGGGATGGCTTTCGGGGCAGTGGACTGGCAGGGAAACGTACACCCGGATCAGTTTACGCAAAACCATACCTTCGGCAATGTACGGGAAAAAAAATTTGGGGATATCTGGGCCGATAAGTCCCAGCCGGTACTGGCTGGCCTGAAAAACCGTAAGCCGCTGTTGAAGGGGCGCTGTGCGGTCTGCCAGTGGTTGGATATCTGTAACGGCAACTTCCGGGCCCGGGCCGAGGCGGTGACTGGCGACTTCTGGGAGTCTGATCCAGCCTGTTATTTGACTAATGAAGAGATCGGCATCAAGTAGCAAGTGGAGAAACAGAGCTATCCCGCCTGTTGTGGATCGGTGATGAGTCTTTGTTAAGTAAACAAAAAAAAGGCCTGCATCTTAAATACTAGGAAACACCGCCAAACTGTGGAAGCGATATAAGAAGTTTGTGTACGATGCGTATAACGGAGGTGCGAGAGATGGCTTTTCCAATACAGCGCCTGAGGCGCCTGCGGTCGAATGAGGCCATCCGCCGGATGATACGGGAGACGCAACTGGCAGTGGATGATTTAATATATCCTTTATTCGTAACGCATGGGGAGGGTGTTGCCCGCCCGGTAGAAGCGATGCCAGGCATATATAATTACTCAATTGACCGGCTGCTGGAAGAAGTGTCTGAGGTGGCCAGGCTGAAAATACCGGGTATACTCCTGTTTGGTATTCCCGCTGGCAAGGATGAATTTGGCTCAGAGGCCTACGCTGCTGAGGGTATTATTCAGCAGGCGGTGCGGGCAATAAAAAAAGGCTTCCCGGATCTACTGGTGGTGACTGACATTTGCCTGTGCGAGTACACCAGTCACGGCCACTGCGGGGTAGTCAGAGACGGCCGGGTAATGAATGACGAGACTGTCGAGCTTTTGGCCGAAATCGCCCTGTCTCATGCTGCGGCTGGGGTTGATATTGTTGCTCCCTCAGATATGATGGACGGCCGTGTTAAAGCGATACGCACCACCTTAGACACCAGGGGTTATGAGGAAGTTCTGGTTATGTCGTATTCCGCCAAGTACGCCTCCGCCTTTTACGGACCTTTTCGCGAGGCCGCAGGATCGTCCCCACATTTTGGTGACCGCCAGGCCTATCAGATGGATCCGGCCAACGCCCATGAAGCGTTGCGGGAAGTGCAGTTAGATATTGAGGAGGGGGCGGACATTATCATGGTTAAGCCCGCCCTGGCCTACTTGGATGTGATCCGGCGGGTGAAGGACCAGTTTCTCTTTCCACTGGCAGCCTACAATGTCAGCGGCGAGTACACTATGGTTAAGGCAGCGGCACAAAAGGGCTGGATCGATGAAAAAAAAGTGGTGCTGGAACTGCTCACCGGCATGAAGCGTGCAGGCACCGATATTATTCTCACCTACCACGCCAAAGATGTGGCGGAATGGCTGCTACAGGAAGGGGTATAGACATGATTGTATCATGGAACACCACCAATAACTGTAATATGTACTGCCGGCATTGCTACCGCGAGGCTGGAGCCAGGCTAAGTGATGAGCTGAACACCATAGAAGGTCTGAAGTTGATTGGCCAGATAGCCCTGGCCGGCTTTAAGATCATGATTTTTAGCGGCGGCGAGCCACTTTTACGTGATGATATTTACACCCTGGTGGCAGGGGCTAAGGAAAGGGGTCTCAGACCTGTCCTGGGTTCAAACGGCACTCTTATTACCGGTACAGTGGCCGGACGGCTGAAGGAGTCAGGCGCGGCCGCTATTGGGATTAGCCTGGACAGTATGGACCCGGCAAACCACGACAAGTTCCGGGCTACCCCCGGGGCCTGGCAGGCGGCAGTTGACGGCATGCGCGCCTGCCGTGAGGTAAGCCTGCCTTTTCAGATTCATACCACGGTGATGGAGTGGAACCTGTCTGAAATCGAGCAGTTGACAGACTTTGCAGTAGAGTGCGGCGCGGTTGGGCATCACATTTTTTTCCTGGTCCCAACTGGCCGTGCTGTTAATATAGAGGCTGAGTCCTTACAGGCTGCACAGTATGAAACTCTGTTACGCCAGCTCATGCGTAAGCTGGCTGAAGTCAACATTGATCTTAAGCCCACCTGTGCGCCTCAATTTATGCGCATTGCCGCACAAATGGGAGTAAAAACCCGCTTTAACAAGGGTTGCCTGGCCGGAATTTCCTACTGTATTATCAGTCCCAGCGGCATCGTCCAACCTTGTGCCTACTTAAATATCCCTGCTGGCGATGTCCGCAAGAGGCCCTTCGATGAAATTTGGCGTACAGCAGCAATCTTTCATGACCTTAGGGCGGAGGAATATCAAGGGGGATGTGGACAATGTGATTATAAAAAAGTCTGTGGCGGCTGCCGGGCTCGCGCCTATTATTACTACGGCGATTATCTGGCCGAAGAACCCTTGTGCTTATACCGACAAACCTTAAGTACCGACCTAACTAGTGTCAGGTAAAAATGCAGAAAAAAGAGGCAAATAAATTGGACCAAACTGACCGGGCGTTATTGAATTTAATTCAGGCAGATTTTCCTCTGGTCAAGGAGCCCTACCGTAAGATAGGCGAACTTTTGGACCTGAAGGAAGCTGATGTCATCGCCAGGCTGAAGCGGCTGCATGAGTCTGGAGTACTCCGCCGGCTAGGCGGAGTTTTTGATTACCGGAAACTTGGCTACACTGGCACCCTGTGTGCAATCCATGTAGAGCCGGCAAAGATAGGAGAGGTAGCCGCCTATATCAACACTTTTCCCGGTGTGACGCACAACTATTTAAGAGAGCACTACTATAACATATGGTTTACCGTGCTTGCTGAGAACAGAAATAAGCTGGACGAAATATTAGAGCTGATCAGGAAAAATACTGGTATAGGGGAAATAATGGAGTTGCCGGCAGAAAGGGTGTTTAAAATTAAAGTAAATCTTCAATTGGAGTAACTGCTAGAAATCGATCGTTTAGGCTGGCTAGTAGATGTGTTAGAAATTAAACATAAAAATAGTGTTTAATATAACAGTATATGTAGTCAGTCCGTTGTAGGTTTTATCTGTGCCAAAGAAAGGACAGTGGGTGCTAAACATGCTGTCGGAGCAGGACAAGCAAATTGTGCGGGCAGTCCAGAATGGATTGCCACTGACCAGCAGGCCTTTTCGGGCAATTGCGGAGCAATTGGAGCTATCCGAAGAGGAGCTCCTGGCCATAATCAGAGGTATGTGTGAAAGCGGTTGGATCAGGCGCTTTGGAGCGGTTGTGCGGCACAGGGAGCTGGGCTTTGTAGCCAATGCAATGGTGGTCTGGAATGTGCCGGAGGAACTGGTTGAGGTGAAAGGTAAAATCATGGCTGGTTTTTCGGAAGTCAGTCACTGTTACCAGCGCCCCCGGCGCTCAGGATGGCCGTACAATCTATTTACGGTGATCCACGGCCAAAGCCGGGAGTACTGTAAAAAGGTCACAGACAAGATTTCCAAAGCCACCGGACTGACAGACTACCGTCTGCTGTTCAGCACTACCGAGTTAAAAAAAAGCAATATGTGCTACTTTGAATAAGATATTAAGTTGGGCGCAAACTGCGGAGACAAGAACTCATTTCAATACAGAAAGGGGCTTGCACGATATGCCCAGGAGCTATTCTAGGTCTGCGGAGCATTTTGAAAAGGCAAAAAAAATCATTCCCGGAGGGGTAAATAGCCCGGTGCGTGCTTTTCAGGCAGTGGGGACAACCCCGCTTTTTATCGCGCGCGGGGAAGGTCCGCTGGTTTATGATGTAGACGGAAATGAATATATTGACTATGTGTGCTCCTGGGGGCCATTGCTCTTAGGGCACCGTCATCCGCAGGTGCTAGCCGCGCTGAGGGGCTGCCTGGATGAGGCCGGAACCAGCTTTGGAGCACCTACGGTACTGGAGAACGAGTTGGCCGGTATGATAGTAGAGGCTATGCCGTCGTTAGAAATGGTACGTCTGGTTAATTCCGGCACGGAAGCTACTATGAGCGCTCTTCGGCTGGCCAG
>JAQVGZ010000078.1 GCA_028696455.1 Desulfotomaculaceae bacterium
CCGTAGAGACTGCATTAGCTGGTACGATGCTGTTTGTAGTTAGATCTCCGCTACCGACGTCTTCACTTAATGAAAATTCTATCAAATTGCGTAATCCAAAAAAATTTAAATCCAACATTCTTCCTCCTCATTAGATTAAACATCATAGCGCTTCTTCAAAAAATTCACTGTGAATTCTTCCAGAGTGGTCTTTTGACTATCGAAGCTTGTCACCAATGCCTGAGCGTAATCTTTATCAAATACATAAATGCCATCTCCCACATCTCTGGTTATCCCCTTGCGCACACTCAGGAACCTGGCGTACCCCTCAACCAAATTCTCCTCAATCCACCCTTCCCACGTGTAGGGAATATCCTCTTTATATCTGGCCATTAACTTTTCGTCTTTCTTTAATTTCCTGACCAGGTATTTAAATGACCAGCCATCCGTAAATGTCTGGTAATAAGGCTCACTTAAATAATGGAAAGACGCTGTCCAGATTCTATCAGGCGTCCTATTCCACTGGATAGTCACAAACGAATCTTTCTCCCGGGAAAAACTTGAAAAACCAATTAACCGCATATTTTGAAGTAATTCTAGCGTATTTGTTTTTTTCTTAATCTGGATACCCGTTTCCTTCTCTATAAAACTTCTAATGTCGAAGCCCTTTTCCACCCTGGATAACGTATTATCAACCTTTCGCTGCAACATTGGTTTAATTTGCTCGTAGTGTTTTATTGCGTAATTGGTGCCATACCAGGAGTAAAAATCAATCAGAACGTCCCGGTGATCTCTAAAAAAGTTGTCTTCACGGATAAATTTGATAATCTCGTCCAGACCTGCTTCCTGTTTCCCATTTTGGATCAAGCATTCGGACATAAGTTGTGCTTCATATACGTTAAAAACTTCTTTTAACTGGGCGCGACGGTGTTCATCCCATTTACCGTAAGTTTCATATAGCCATTTATAATGGACAGCGTACTCTGCATCCCTTTCGGCATTCTCACGTAAACCAGCCCATAGAGATTGATTTTTAACATTAGCACGATAAATTTCCTCTGAGGACTCAAATAAGAAGATACTAAAATCCTCAACTTTTATTACCAGTGGCTTAACTTGATTCTTTACATCCGACTGCCAAGGTGAACAACCGGAAGTTAGGACAAATAGCATTGCCAAAGCTATACAGGCACAAAAACCCAGGATACTAACAGTTTTATTTTTCAAGCAGTTAATCCACTCCTAACGAGTGCAGAATATATGTACTGTTACGAAAGTATAATGCTTGCAGCCTAATATTGTCAAATTCACATATTAAAGAACATTTAAGATGTTTCAAAGCATAAGTAATTCTGCTATATTTATCTTTGGCACTAACCCTTCTTGCGAAGCACGGTCAAGCAAAGTAGTTATTGCCTCATAACCGACCTCACCCATATTTTCTGTGAACTCATTAACATATAGGTTAATATGCGCACCAACTACTTCAGGGGAAAGCTCCTGGGCGTGGCTGAGCACGTACTTCTCAGACACCTTCGGATGCCCCCAGGCATATTTAACCGATGCCCTAATCCAGTTGGCAATTTTATTTATATTTAGTGTCCGGAGTGCGATAATCGCTCCCAGCGGGAGAGGTAATCCAGTATCATCCTCCCACCAGATACCCAGATCAGCTAGGAGAGTTAAATTATAGTCAGGATAGGTGAAGCGAGACTCATGGATCACCAGTCCCGCATCAACTATGCCATCACGTACCGCCGGCATAATCTCCTGAAAAGGCATAACGACAATTTTCCCCACACCTCCTGGCACATGTTGAGCTTCCCATAGCCGGAACAGCAAAAAAGCCGTAGAACGCTCACTAGGCACCGCTAACCGACAGCCAGCTAGTAATGTTGGATCGCTGGCGCTGTCCACTTTTCCTGACGCTAATATCAGTGGCCCGCAACCTTTACCTAATGCACCCCCACACGGTAAAAGCACATATCTTGACGATACCCACGGTAGTGCTGCATACGATATCTTTAACAGATCCGGCCCATTGAAGCCAGCAGCTAGATTATTTGTAACGTCAATGTCTGCATAAGTTACGTCAAGTTTCGGGGCACCGGGGATCAAGTTGTGCACCCAAGCGTGGAAAACAAATGTATCGTTGGGGCAAGGGGAAAACGCAATTTTCACACCAACACCTCCATGAGTACTGAGCAAGCTGCTTCTAAAATGTCCAGAGCCTCCTTAATTTGCCACGTAGTTCGGTCACGTAAACCGACCACATTTGATATGGCGCGGAGTTCAAGAACCGGCAGGCCAAATTCCTGTGCAGCTAAAGCCACGCCATAACCCTCCATTGCCTCAGCAGTAGCGCCAGGCACCCTTGCTGCCATCTCTGCAGCACTCTCAGCCGTACCCGTCACTGTTGATACAGTGAGCACAGGGCCGGTTCTCACCCGCATCTTCGCTGCACGAAGCGCTGCACACAAATCTTTAACCAGGCTGGCATTGACCATGATCCGGTCAGGACCTAAACCCATATCAGCCAGACTATGGAAACCTTCTGGGGTCTCTACTCCCAGGTCGGCAGCAATAATCTCTTGCGCTACTACAATAGAGCCTATCTCAGCCAAACCTGGGAATCCTCCGCCGATTCCTGCATTCACGACCAATTCGTACCTGGCAGTTGCTAATACCTTTGTTGTGTTCACAGCAGATGAGACTGGGCCAACACCTGCCAGCAAGACATCAAAAATTTTCCCTTCCTTTAAACCGCGCAACACCGCTTCCCTTTCCGCCTGGACTGCAACCATTACCAGTATACGCCCACCAGCCTTTTTATCACAAGAATTATTCATTAGGTCACCTTTTTACAATATCTTTTCTCAATTACTTTATTTCAACTATTAATGGCTGAACCCTGCAGTTACTCACGCATTTTTTATACCTGGATAGTATAGAAACAAGTACTGGTATTATAATACAGGAACACAAAGCCACCCCTGAGGGGTGGTTTCTCCTTTCATCTCATACAATCGCATTTAAAAAAGGTTTCTTTTAGCGTCTTTTCAAAAGCTGGGAATTACCAAACCTGACTAGCGATTGGATATGACAATAGTAGAACTCGAATAGAATATCGCTTACCTTAGCCCTTACCGGGCATCACGGTCCGATGCCCGGTGGTTGATCTATTCTGCGCACTAAACGCCCTCACCGTGGCCAGTCGGTGAGATTGTTAGTCTGGCCAGCGCAGATCCTGTGTATCTAACTATAAATCTAGCTATAAAAATATTAGCAACAACAAGGTTTCTATTGAGCAATAAAACAAGCATATTATTCGCTACTTAATATTCTTAGGGCAATTAACCAGGGTTAATTGCCTCCATCCCTTTTACGGGTTGAATAACCATCTGGTATTGGCAATATGTTTTTATTCAGTTGTTATTAAATCTACCATTTATCAGCCCCTTTCTCACTATTTAATTGATGTGGATCTGCCCTTCCGTATCGTAAGGATTTAAGGGGTTTAGGGTAACTGCCTCTTGTTCTCCCGGATAATAATGTTCTCCTCTCAGAAATATTATAGGTTCCATTCATTAAGCTTTGTTTCCCCAATGCAATACAGTCACTCAAATAAGCTACAAAGGAATACAATTCGCTTTTACCATAAGCTAGATCATTTTTTTTGCTTAAATCAATGTTCATTCGTGGCACCCCCTGGAATAATCCGAGAAATTACGAACCCTATTCTTTTGTGGCGGTACACATTGCACAAATCGCAAAGGCTCTTTTCTAGCTCATGTCTGATAAAGCTTTGACATAATTAACATAGCCCGCAGTCTCTTGTGCTTTATGAAATCATGTTAGCACAATGATGCAAGTTACACACTTAGTCAATATGAGCGACTAACATAAATTACCATATCATCGCTCATTCTTATTTCCATTTTCTTAAGAAAACAAACTAATCCAAAAATAATTAATTACTCGCGATAAATCTTTAAATTATAAATGGCCAAACTCGTTGTTATCAGTAGTTTATTTGATAAGTGTATTTATTTTGTTTTAACTCCTTTTTTATTCAAATATTTTTTTAGTTCAATAATATTGATTTCTCCAAAATGGAAGACGGATGCCGCAAGAAGAATATCCGCTTTCCCTTTGTGGGCTGCTTCCAGAAAATGCTCCATTGTACCCGCACCACCTGAGGCAATAACCGGAACCTTTACCATTTCTTTAATACCCCGGATAAGCGGAATATCATATCCGGTTTTTGCACCGTCACAGGCTTTACTGGTCGGTAATAAATAACCCGCACCACGAGTTTCTGCCTCACGTGCCCACTCGATGGCATCTTTTCCAGTGGCGGTGCTACCACCATCAATATATACTTCATACCCGGATGGGAAGGCCGGATTTCGGTCTACATCTATGGCCACGACAAGTTTGGTGGATCCAAATTTAGCAGAAATTTTATCAATTAATGCAGGATTGCGAAGGGCGGCACTACTTATAGAAACGCGATTAGCTCCCGATTCCAATACTTCTTCAGCATCTGTTACAGAACCAATACCCCCACCTACTGTAAATGGAATGGTTGTCACTCGAGCAACCTGCCGGACAGTCTCTAACATAGTCTTTCTTTTATCAATTGAAGCGGTAATGTCTAAAAAGGCTAGTTCGTCAGCTCCGTTTTCACAATAAATCCTGGCACATTCCACCGGATCTCCAGCATCTATTAGATCTACAAAATGTACTCCTTTAACAACTCTTCCGCCTTTCATATCCAGACAGGGCATAATAAGAACATTGTTCATCACTCTTTACTCCTTTCTTTAGCAAAAACGAATATTTAATTTTATAATTGTTGAATTAACTTTGGCAAGCAAGCCATTGAGGAATCAAATTCTCAGCTATGCAAAAAGATAATTTCTAGCCTCATACTTGTTGATTAAAAAGGGTTTCGCGTCAAAACGCGAAACCCTTTCACTTTAACTGTATGGCGGAGAGATAGGGATTCGAACCCTAGAAACCGCTCATCACGGTTTACTCGATTTCGAGTCGAGCGCCTTCGACCAACTCGGCCATCTCTCCGTTGACTTTTTTTTCTCTTAACTCACCAAAAAAACGCTGCATAATGTACCGGCATTCCTCTTCCAAAACCCCCGTAACAACCTCTATCTGATGGTTAAAGCGCGGTTGTCTGACTACATCAATTACTGAGTCAACAGCACCCGCCTTTGGATCAGACGCGCCATAAACCAGCGTCTTAACCCGGAACTGCACAAGGGCCCCGGCGCACATGGCGCAGGGCTCGATAGTGCAGTAAATAATGGCACCATTTAACCGCCAGTCACCAAGATATGCTGCAGCTTTCCGAAGCGCCAGTACTTCTGCGTGTGCAGAGCTATCCTTTAAGGTCTCACGCAGGTTATGTCCCCGCCCAATAATTGCACCCTTAAGAACCACAACGGCTCCAACCGGGACTTCTCCTAAGGCATAAGCCGTCCCTGCTTCGATCAAGGCTTCACGCATATATTTAGCATGGTCCACCAATACCTGCTCCTTAAAAAAGCTTATAGACTTTTAATCTATTGCAATATTTGTATTATAGCATGGTAGATAACAATTGACAACAAATACAAAACGGTACACCAAATCGCCAATTGTTGTTGCCCAGTGAAATATCTAGTATAATTTAAGGATAATAAAACTGAGGGACTTTAATGAGTAATGAGATCTCCAGTAGACAATTGACGGACTTAGCCGAAAAAATCTATAGCCACTTATCTCGAGACGTAATCAGTCAGGGTCTTGATTATAACAAAAATAACCGTGTCAATCAAATTGAATTTAAGGACAGCATTATCTATTCAGTAGTTAACGGAGCCAATCTGTATTCAATAAAAATAAACCTTAATGATTTTGCTCAAAGCACATGCACGTGTCAGGAAAAAACTTATTGTAAACACATTGCTGCCACATTCTTTTGTATCTATGCCCGACATTATTCACCAGAGTCAAATGCACGAGCAAAACAACCGCCCCCAAAAAAAATTGCGGGCTCACATAAAAAGATTGACAGTATAGCGCAGCCGGGGCCAGAGGGATTGGTTGAGGTCTGGTTCAGTATTTTTGAGCGGGAATATGGTCAGGCCTACCGATTTGTAAAACAATATTTCAAACCTTTTGTTGATCATGAGTACTATAACCATTTTTACAAAGTTTATGATGAATTTAAAAAAAAAGTTAATGTTTACTGTAATAACTGGCCATTGGAGTTTCAGAACTTATACCAGACCTATGCCAACCTATATATACTTACCCATTTGGAGGACGCTAGCCAGAAGTATGATAAAATACGCTGGGAATACTATATAATAGAGGGTTATGAGAAGGACTTGATTGGGAATCTCCCCACTGCTCTGAATTTCGACCATTTGGATAAATTCATGCCGTTATTACAGAATGCCATGGATATTATCCGCAAACGTTTATTCCAAAAGAACAGCCCTCTTTTCAACTGGTTGTTAATCTACCGCTGTATGTATTCAATTCTCGGTCATGATCCCCAATGGGTACACAATGAAACAACTTTCCTGGAAGAAATAATGCGTGAAGCTGATAAAAATCACCGGCACTTTTACAACGCTACTATTGCTCTGGCTCATTATAGATTTCAATCCGGGCTTACAAATGAGGCCTTAATTATCTTACAGCAACTGAATAATCCCAGGCTGGTTGATTTACATTATTATCTAGACTTTTTCTATACTTCTGAACAGTGGAACACCCTATATCAGTGGCTCAACTGGCTCATCATGAGGATGGAGAATAACCAAGATAGTCTAGGAGAGATTTTCGACTACTGCGTTGCCGCCATGGAAAAAAGCCACGATGCAGAAAAATTTGTTCAGATATTAAAGTCGGGGCTGCCACAAAGCCTGGAGCACTACGCAACTATTCTGCTTCATGCAAGGCGTCACCAGGAGTGGGCGGAACTGCGCGCTTGCTATTGGTCCGCATCCGATGAAGAAGTAATTGAGAAAGAAGCAGACCTGGTGAAATCCCGTGAACCCATAGCCCTGATCCCTATCTATCATCAATGGGTTCTTAGATTAATTGAGGAACGAAACCGCAGATCCTACCAAAACGCAGTCAAGATACTAAAAAAGCTACGCTCTATTTATAAAGAACAAAAAATGATCCATAGCTGGAACGTCTACATCTCACAGTTAGCTGCCCGATATACGCGTATGAGAGCTTTCCAGGAAGAACTGCAAAAAGGGGGTTTAATTCATCATGACCATAAAACCCATTAAGATTACCTCCGAGTGGCTTCCCGGAGAAGGCTTTCTAGTTTGGGGCGATCATCATGACAAGCATTATTCCCAGAAACTCTCTCTGACTCAAGATCTAAGATACTGCCTTTTTATCAAGCACCAGCCTTCCTTCTACGGTACATTCATTGATGTTTTAAGGCATGATGACCGGTTTGTTATCAAGCTTCCTCCTCGGACAGCACTTGATTTTTTTACTGAAATAACCTGGGGGGAGAATGTGGACTTGCAATGGAGTGAGGAGATCATCAAGTTGCGGGAAATAGCTCCCAGAGTTAGAAAAATCATGGTTGCCGGGCTTTGGCGGCCAGATTTTGACCGGTGGCGGACAGGGCAAAGGGGATGGATTATTGATTGGCCCAACGATAACCCATTTACTGAAAAGCGTTTTAAAATCCCCTACCTGGAAGAGTGGTCCGGCCTAATAATCAACGAGCTGATTGAGAAAAACCAAAAAATCGGGCAAGCTTGGAAGGTAATCATCCGGACTTACCCATTGATCGAGCCCTGTCAGAGTGCTCAATTTCCTTTTACCGGCAACGGAGAGGAATGGCTGGAAGCAATCGGCTGGAATATAAATAAAACCCCCTTTAAGACCTGTCTGGAGTTGGCTGAGCCTGATGAAGATACTAGCATCTGGAAATTGAACATAATTTTGCAGGACAAAAGCGATCCGGAACGGTTTATTTACTGGAAGAGTTCCGGCAACAGCACAGGTGAAAAGTTCCCTGCAGAATGGTTAGCTCACCTGAATCAGATTAGGCGGGATTTAACTAGATGGACCAGCATTCTACCCGGGCTCGCGGTTTCAAGAGAGACTTACATAAACTCAACGGCGGAGGAGGTTAAGACACCCCCCTCCGCACCAAGTTTCAAAACGGCTTTCCCTAATGAAGGCGGGGACCAACAGGATTGTCCAGAAATACTACGTCACGAATTAAGCGAAGTGGAAGCATGGGAATTTCTTAACACCGGAAGTATTCAGTTATCACAAGCTGGATACACTGTATTGTTGCCCAAATGGTGGGAAGAATTGCCTGAGCTAAAGCCTTTTTTAAAGATCAAAACCCACTCCTTCTCTGGCTCCTGGAGAGAAAGCTGCATCGGCGTTAATCAGATAGTCCAATTTGACTGGAGCCTAGCAATCGGCGACACGGAACTGACCGGGGAGGAATTCCGCCGGTTTGCGGAAAAGAAGCGGCGGCTGATGAAGGTCCGGGGTAGGTGGGTCCAGCTGAATCCATCCCTATTACGCAAGATCCTACAGTATGTCCGTAAGAAAGAAGGGCTACCGCTAAGTGAAATTCTACATCTACACCTGTTGGCAGATGCTCCACCCGCACCGGAAGCGCATAATCCCGAAAAGGAAGAAGCGTTTCACATTGAGCTTGAGCTAAGTGGACAGCTGGCCAATATGGTAGAACAACTCAATAATCTGTCCTCCATACCAGTAGTAGATACTGCTGGTACCTTCCAAGGCCGGCTCAGAAACTACCAGAGAACTGGTGCATCCTGGCTACTCTTTCTGCGCCGCTTCGGCCTGGGATGCTGTCTGGCCGATGATATGGGTCTAGGGAAAACTGTCCAATGGATTGCCTACCTGCTCAAAGTAAAAGAGTGTGAAGAGCAAACGCTACCGTCTCTTTTGATTTGCCCAACCTCTGTACTGGGCAACTGGAAAAAGGAACTGGAGCGATTTGCCCCTGTGCTAAAGGTATATCTTTACTACGGGCCGCAGCGGGCACGGGGAAAAGAATTTTCATCTGAGGTAGCAGGAACGGACCTGGTAATCACTTCCTATAACCTGACGCATTTAGACGAAGAGGAGCTTTGCTCGGTAGAGTGGGACTGCATTTGCCTGGATGAGGCTCAAAACATCAAAAATGCCTATACCAAGCAGGCTGCTGCCGTACGCAAATTTACCGGCCGCCACCGTGTAGTCCTGACAGGAACCCCTATGGAAAACCGCCTGACCGAGCTATGGTCAATTTTCGATTTTATTAACCCCGGCTATCTAGGGAGCAGCGGGGAGTTTAGCCGACGTTTTGTTAGCTCAATTGAGCGGAAAAAAGACAAGCAGGGTATTGAACGTGTGCAGCGTCTGATCCGGCCCTTCCTGCTGCGTCGGCTAAAAAACGACCCAGCTATTGAGTTGGACCTGCCGGCTAAGCAGGAACTTAAAGATTACATTCCATTAACTATAGAACAGGCCTACTTATACGAAAATGTGATCCATGAGCTTTTTGATCAATTGAAAAATATTGACGGCATGGCCCGCCGAGGGCTAATTCTCTCAGCAATTATCAGATTAAAGCAACTCTGCGACCACCCGGCGCTGTTGCTGAAAGAAGATGCCCCCTCCGGTCTAAGGGATCGCTCCAATAAGATTAACCGTTTACTGGAAGTGGTTGAAGCGTTACGTCAGGAAGGTGACCGTTGTCTAATTTTTACCCAATTCGTCAAAATGGGCCATCTACTTCAGCAAGCTTTGGAAAAGGAGTTAGGCGAACAGGCCTTCTTCCTGCATGGCGGTACACCTAGAAAACAACGGGAAGAAATGATCACCCAATTCCAGGCACCATCCCGATCCGGCCGAGAGGACTGCAATGTTTTCATACTTTCTCTAAAAGCAGTGGGGCTCGGCCTCAACCTGACCTCCGCCAATCACGTTATTCATTTTGACCGATGGTGGAACCCGGCGGTGGAGAACCAGGCCACGGATCGTTCATATCGAATAGGCCAGGCTAAAAACGTCTTGGTCCATAAGTTTATCAGCCTGGGTACTGTGGAAGAGCGCATCGACGAAATGATTGAGCGAAAGAACGGTTTAAACGAGTTAATTATCGGCGGTGGAGAAACCTGGATTACTGAGATTCCCACCAGTGACTTACGGGATATCTTTGCCCTGCGCAAAGAGTGGATTGGGGTTTAGGACTCATCCGGGTTAATTTTGGGTAATCGGAGGTCTAGGAGCAAGTTGCAAAAAAAAACTGCTAAAAAAAGAAATAAGCGGGCACATGAGAAAAAGGCCAGGACGTTACGAAAAAATAACCCCAGTTTACCCATTCTCTCCGACTTGCCAAATATTAAACTTCTAACCAGACCCTGGCAGGTTTTTTACCGTCTGGTCATTGAGGAATTGAAACAGAAATAATACTAAAAACATTCTGCTTCATAAAAATCCATCAGGAATTTACACAATATTTTGCGCGGAAGAAAAATAAGACAATTATAAATAGAAAAGCCAAGATAATAGTATGTAGCCCTTTTTGCTGCCCGTTGACATAATTTGCTTCAAAAATACTCTTAATATCTGAATGCGAGTATTCATCTTCACCAGTCTTAGTCAAATCACAATATTGTTCTGATTCCGATGCTTCATTAATTGTTTCCTGATGAGGAATTTTTTCTTGCTTCAGTACATTTTCTATTAAATTAATTTGATGATCTTGATTTCCCATATCAAACAACTCCGTGCCCTCTATATCCGATTTCCTCTCGTTGTTTACTCCTTTCTTGGTCTCTTCCCCATCAACTACCTCGGCATTGATTGATTTGTCATTTATTTCCCCAGTTAAATTCCAACGTTCCCGGTTAATTAATTCTAATAAATTTAGTTTTTCCCCGCTAGTATTTTTTTTACTTACTGAAACTTGCTCGTGATTCGACTCTGTTATCCTACCTTCACCCTCCCTTAATAAACTAAGCTATACTTCCAATATCGCTTGTTTTCTCACGATTTCATTTTGTTTGCGGACAGCCCATCTCTTGTTTGTTACATCTATGTGTAATTATGGGTGATGGTGAGTAGAGCT
>JAQVGZ010000013.1 GCA_028696455.1 Desulfotomaculaceae bacterium
ATATTTTTAAAGTAACTAAGTCTTAGCCAACATTACTCACTTTTTATTAATGCGCAAAAAGCTCGTAACCCCTTGTTTTAGGGACTTGCGAGCTTTTTTCTTGTGTCTAAGTGTCAAAGACGGGATTATATCATCTTTCACTACTTGCCAAGCTATATTTTTCGCACTCCGTCGTAGCTTAATGGTCGTAAAAAAGCCACCTCGGATAAATAAGGTGGCTCTCTCATGCCTTTCATTGAAACACTAGATTGTCAGTTCTAGCCTATTTAAGACCTTTATATTGAGTGGCAAACCCTGGAGCTACACTAATTAATGGCTCTCCTTTTATAAACCGGTCAATATTTTCTACAAATATTGAGCCGAAACGCTCTGCGTACATATCTGTCCAACTGGAAATATGAGGTGAGATAAAAATGTTTTTAGCTTCCCACAACTCGTCGTCCGAAGGTAAAAAAGATGGAAGTGGTTTTTTAATCCAGTGTGTATCATTGGCAGCGCCTGCAATCCAACCTTCACTCAGTGCCTTAATCAGATCTTCTTTAATTACCAGCGAACCCCGAGCACAGTTAATAAAATAAGCAGTAGGCTTCATTAATTTAAACCGCTCCTCGTTCATCATGCCCAGAGTCTCCTTGGTTTCGGGACAAGACAGCACTACAAAATCACTTATTTTCAATACCTCTTCAAACTGACTGCTTAAATACATTTTATCAACAAAAGGAATATCCATTATCATTATATCGGTTCCGACAACATTCATACCAAAGGCTTTTGCCCTCTTCGCTATTTCCCGACCTATACCGCCAAGACCAATAATCCCCAGGGTTTTTCCGTATAATTCCTGGCCTTGAATACGCTCAAATTTTTTTTCTTTTTGATTATCCCACATTTGAGTGTACTTTTTAGTAGCATTCAACATCAAACCCAGGGTGAATTCGGCTATAGGTATACCCGAACCACCCGGCAAATGGACCAGGGGAACATCTGCGGGAAGCAAACCCGCTTTCTCCCAATGATCTACCCCTGAACTGTATGTCATCAACCATTGCAGGTTTTTCATTTGCGGAATCTCTACTATTAGTGGCCATGTTCCAATAATATGGGCATCCATTGCGCCATCCGGCAATGAAACTTCATTATAGGCTAATAACAAACGGATCTCACCACTGGCAACTTTCTCTGGAAACCTATTTTTAATCTGATCTGCATACTTATGGGCCTCTTCCTGTACTATAAGAATATTTAACGGATTAAATCCCGACATCACGACACCTCCCAAATAGATTTAGATAGCTTTTTATAAAGGTAACGTCATTCTAACTGCCTATGGTCTATCACAAACACTTTAGCTCACCGATATAATAAAACTTGCTTGATACCAATTCATTTAGACCAAACATTCTGATAGACCAAACATTCTGAATATTTTTATGGCAAAATACCCTTTTACCTGAGGACACCCATTATTTTAAGCAACCTTAAACATATCTGAACCGATAATCTGTCTTTTGGCTTAAAAGTATTATTGCCAAGTAATTTATCAGTCTTATCGGCGTTTAATTACAAATTAATCTGAAAGTCCCCACTACCCAATAGTTACTTCCTTTTTACCGATATACTTTTCACGTATTACTTGTTTTTGAATCTTCCCGGTCGGGTTACGCGGCACTTCATCAAAAACGACTTTTTCCGGCCATTTATATTTGGCTAAGCCTGCGTTCTTGCATTGCTCGACCACTTCTTCCGCAGTCATTGTTTCTCCTTCCTTAAGTGTCACAATGGCCATAGCTATCTCTACCAACCGCTCGTGTGGATAGCCTATGATAGCAACATCCTGGATTTTGGGATGTTTAAACAATACTGCCTCAATTTCTACGGGGAAGATATTTTCGCCGCCCCTGATGATCAGGTCTTTTTTCCTGTCGGCTATATAGATAAAGCCATCTTCGTCTGCTCTTACCAGGTCACCGGTATAGAGCCAACCATCTTTCACTGTCTTAGCGGTCATTTCAGGGTTAGAGAAGTACTCCTTCATCAACCGTGGCCCTTTAAGAAGCAATTCCCCTACTTCTCCTACAGGGACGTCAACTCCATTTTCGTCGACTACACGAGTCTCAAGGTTAAAGGTACCTTTTCCAATTGAACCCGGCCGGTCAAGAACATCATCATGGTATAAGTTTAGTGAGCCTCCGCCGCCGCCCTCTGTAATACCATAAATATTACCGGTCTTAAATGGGAAATATTTCTTGATATCCTGATATAAAACAGGGGGTACAGGCTGCGCGCCAATTAATAAAGAACCAGTAAATTGGGAGAAATCGTACTGCGTTATATCGATATCTCCTTTTTTAATAGCATTAATTATATCGGACATGGTTGGCACTGTAATCCAGCCGTTATTCACTTTTTCCTCTACAATACAATCCAGCATCCACTTTGGTTGGAGTCCATTCAGGATAGCAATTTTACCACCAGCAAGGTAACTGGGGAAAGAAAGGAAGAAACTACCGCTATGATAAAACGGGTGAGGTGCTAAATATACAGTTCCTTTGCCTTCATCATAAGTCAGAGCGTTGGCAATACCTATCTCGTATAGGGTTTTATGGGCCTGAAATACGGGCTTAGGCGCCCCCGTGGTGCCGGATGTAAACATAAGCTCCGCGCAATGGTCATCATCCACGTCTATCAGAATGTCCTCTGAACTAGAGCTTTGAAGCACACTGTCATAGGATATCATATCACTGGGAGTTTGTTTACCAATACAAATATAGTGTTTAATGGTCTCCATATCGCCCTGGATAGGCTGGACCTTTGGTAAAAAGCCTTCTTCCAAAATAAATGCCGTTGGGTTACAAGCCTTAGATGCATACAGTATATCCTGGCTAGCAAAACGGAAGTTTAGGGGAACAGGTGTAGCTCCTAACCTTAAGATACCATGAAAAGTAACATACCATTCCAAACTATTCATTTGCAGGTGAAGGACAAAATCACCTTTTTTGACCCCGCAATTGTTTTGAAGATAGTTTGCTACTTTATTTGTTTCTTCATTAAACTCTTTCCATGTAAGAGACCTTCTTTTGTTATCGGTAAAGGTACGTTCAATTAAGAACTCTTGTGTAGGATATTTTTTGGCATTAATAAGACCATATCTTGAAAAATTCATATATTATCCCCCCAACAGTTTTTTAAAATGCCCTAAAGCAATTAACGTGAGTCATATAGTAAAGTAAATTTCACCTACCCAAAATTTACCACAAGGTATACTACTGTATCTATTCCAATAACCGTCTACCTATTTTTACATTTTTGAACCTCAATCTTTGTATTCCTTAAACCTATACACCTCCCACTACTTTTTTGAATATGATTATTATTAGCTAGTTAAAAAATAATTTAAACATAATTAATGTTATGAATTTTCAAGCAAATATAGATACTCCTTGCATAACTAATTCCTTATAATGAGTCCCCATCCAATTTATACAAATACATCTCACTTATTCAAAATGATGTAAGTGCAAATAGCATACCAACCCTCTAACGTCTTATTACCGCTTCAATCTTCTGAATCTTTAGATAATTGAGGGTCAATTTTGACCATAGAAACAAACCGCTTAACTGTTTATTGGCATTAATTCAGGACTTTTTAAGGGTCAAAATTGACCTTTATTCTTGACCTTTTTATCGCTTCGATGGGGATCATACCCCCCACCGAAGTTCGAGCGATACCTAATTATTAGGAACGGTCATTTCCCGCCCGGCCTGAAAAGCCTTTACATTCAAATCCTTGAACTTCGCCGGTACGAGATCCCCTACGGCCTGCACCCAGACTTCTACCGGCTCATCCAGGCGGGCGGACAGCGCACCCAGCAGCACCACCCCGGCCAGAGCTAGGTTGCCCAGTTCAAGCGCTTTGGCTGCGCCCTCGACCCAGCTTACTTGGCCGCCGGCCCCGGTCAGGATCGCCTCGATTTCCTTCTCTTCCGGATACTTCTCCTTACCCAGGTTAACGGATGGCGGCATCACCCGGTGGCGGTTGATGATCGCGATTGCCCCCGGAGCTAGGTAATGAGGCCAGCGGGCTGCCTCCAGCATTTCAAAGGCTAAAAGGAAATCAGCGCCGCCCTCCTCAACCACTGGGGCATAGACCTTCTCTCCCCAGCGGACGTGACTCTCCACGGCGCCCCCACGCTGGGACATGCCGTGTACCTCCGATTTCTTGACATCGTATCCGCAACGCCTTCCTACTTCCGCCAGGATGTTACTGACCAAAATAGTACCCTGGCCACCAACTCCAGCAAACAGGAAATCTATTTTCTTTTTCATTGGTCGGTCCCCCCTTCCTTGTTCTGCGGGCCAATTGCGCCTTGGCTGCAAATGGTGGCACAGAATCCGCAACCGATGCAAAGTTCGGCGTTGATGCTTACGCCTCCCTCAACCTTGGTGATGGGAGAGCAGCCAATACGGATACAATTACCGCACTCGTTGCATTTTTCCACGTCGACCACCAAGGCCGGCTTCCGCTCCCGTATATTCAGCACGCAGGGATACTGGGCCAAGATTAACGAGGGCTCTTTAGACTGCACATGATCCTTGATGGTATCCACAACAGTTCTGAATTCATACGGGTTCACCACATCTACCTTCTTAAAGCCGATACCGCGAGCCAATTCGTCGATTTTAATCACCGGAGTATCCGCGCCCTGCAAGGTCTTGCCCGTGCCGGGGTTATCCTGGTGACCGGTCATGGCCGTCACCCGGTTATCCACAACGATCACTGTGCTGGTACTGTTGTTATACTTGAGGCTGATCAGAGGAGCCACACCGGCATGGAAGAAGGTAGAGTCGCCGATCACGGCCACCGTCCGGTCCTTCACGCCCACCCGGTCAACTCCTTGCACAACTCCAATGCTGGCGCCCATGCAGCCGCAGGTGTGCATGGCATTCAGAGGCGGCGCCGCGCCTAGTGTATAACAGCCAATATCGCCGAAAGCCGCTACATTCAGCCGCTGCAAGGCATAAAATAATCCTCGGTGGCCGCATCCCGGACAAAGCATTGGCGGCCGGCCGGGCAATTGGGGCATAGTAACGGCAGCAGTCGGTTGGTCCGGTCCGGGAATCAACCCGGCTTCCTGCGCACACCGGCGAATGCGTCCGGGGCTAAATTCTCCGATGTTGGGGAAAACGTCTTTGCCGCGGGTCTGGATACCCAGAAGCCGTACATGTTCCTCAATAAATGGGTCGAGTTCCTCGATTACCACTACTTGCTTCACCCTTCCGGCTAATTCCCGGATTAGCCCGTTAGGGAGCGGGTACACCATTCCAAGTTTTAAGAAGGTAGCGTTAGGGAACACTTCCCTGGCGTACTGGTATACGACACCGGAAGTAATTACCCCGATTTGGTCGTCACCCGGCTCGATACGATTCAGCGGAGTCGTTTCGGCAAACTCAGCCAGCTTTTTCAACCGCTCTTCTATTACCGGATGCCGCGGACGGGCATAAGCCGGCACCATCACATATTTGGATGCATTGCGCTCATAAGCAACCGGCTCGGCCGGGGCTTCGTCAGCCACTGGATCCTCCATCTCGACGAGGCTCAGTGAATGGGAGAGCCTGGTTGTGGTCCGCACGACCACAGGTGTATCAAAAGTTTCACTGATTTCCAGGGCCACTTTTACCGATTCCTTGGCCTCTTCGGAGTCAGAAGGCTCTAGCATGGGTACCTTGGCGAACCGGGCGTAATGCCGATTGTCCTGCTCGTTCTGAGAGCTGTGCATACCGGGGTCATCAGCATTAATGACCACCAGGCCGCCCTTCATGCCGGTGTAAGAAGTGTAAAACAGAGCCTCGGCTGCCACGTTCATGCCCACGTGCTTCATGGCAACCAGGGCACGCCCGCCGGCGTAGGCAGCGCCGGCCCCCACATCAAAGGCAACCTTTTCGTTGGTCGACCACTCGGCGTAAACGCCGGGATATTTGCTGAAATTATCGATTATCTCCGTGCTGGGAGTTCCCGGATAAGCGGCCCCAATCTTGATTCCGGCTAAATAGGCTCCGTAAGCAAAAGCCTCGTTGCCGGACATAATCTTTTTCATACCACACCCACCTTTCAAATTTATTTATTAATCGAAACAACTTAGGCCCCTAAAGTATCATAAATCACTCCTTCCTTGAATGTAAATAACTAATCCTTCACTATTTTTACATTGAGTCGCTCCATTTACCGTATTTTTCTCTCAAGACACGATGCAGGATTTTTCCTGTGCCGGTCCGGGGCATCTCTTCTTCGGTAATGAAGTAAATCTTTCTGGGCCGCTTGTATCCGGCAATCTTGTCTTTAGTGAAAGCGATAAGCTCCTGAGCAAGTTCATCTCCTGCCTGGTATCCTTCATGCAGAATAACAATACCTATCACGAGCTCGCCCCATTTCTGATCGGGGACACCTATTACCGCCACATCTTTGACTGCCTGGTGGGCACCCAGGGCATTTTCCACTTCTGTCGGATAGATATTTTCACCGCCGGAAATAATCATATTCGCTTTCCGGTCGACCAGGTAGTAATAGCCCTCTTCGTCCCGCCTGGCCATATCCCCTGCGGTGCACCACTCTCCGTGAAAAACCTCCCTGGTCTTGTCAGGATCTTTCCAATACTCCTTAAATATTCCTGGCGAACGGCTGTATAGTTCGCCAACCTCCCCGTCCCTCACTTCGTTGCCGTCTTCATCCAGTAACTTGATTTGGTCAGTACCGTAAATCTCCTTACCGATGGAACCCAGCTTTTTGAACTGATCTTCCGGCCGGAGATAAGTGACCAGGGACGCTTCCGTCGAGCCGTATGCTTCCCACAGTTCAGCCGACTTAAAATAATCCATAATGGCCACCTTCAAATCCCGCCGTGCAGGAGCCGAAGAAATGAGGAGTTGCCGGACACTGCTGATATCATACTTTTGCTTTACTTCATCAGGCAAGGCCAAGATCATAATATAGTGGGTGGGCACCAGGGAAGTAAAGGTAACTTTATATTCAGCAATGGTCTTTAAAAGGTCTTCCGCATCGAAGCTGATCATGTTGTAAATCATTACCGGCGCGCTGACATAAGTGTAACAAAAAGAGTAATATATGGAGTTAACATGGCACGTTGGCATAACCAGCATGGGTTTGTCGGTAGGCCGCACCCCCATGCTAATGTTGCTGAGCAGATACTGGCCAATGTAATTTTCGTGGGTCCTAACGACCCCCTTAGGCTTACCGGTAGTTCCAGATGTGTACATGATGGTCCAGGGATCGGCGGTATCCACTACAGTATCCGGCTCGGCCGGGTCCCCCTGCGCCATAACTTCCTCGTAATTGATATATCCTTCCGGTGTCTCTCCGTCCCCCAGGTAAATAAAATTCCCCCCGGGAATGGTTGTTAGGCCTTCGCGGACACTGTTAACCCCTTCCACAAAAGGCTCCTCGACGATAAAGGCCTTACATTCCGCATGGTTAACGATGTACTCATAATCCATCGGCGCCAAGCGGAACATAATCGGAACAGCAATCTGGCCCCCCTTGGCGCAAGCAGCGTAAATCTCCATCCATTCCACCCGGTTATAGGCAAGCACAGCCACCCGGTCGCCGTAGCCAACACCCATACTTTTTAATGCGTTGGCAAGACGACACGACCGCTCGTTCCACTCCCGAAAGGTCAACTGTTTAAACTTGTCCTGACAACCCAGTTTATCAGGGTAATTGCGTGCGTTCACCTTAAGCACCACCCCGACGTGCATCCATTTGCTAACCGTCATTTCTTATCTCCTCCTGGATTTGGTAAACAAAAATTAGGTAAAATTCCGTTCACCCGATATTGTAAAAAAAGGTTTACCTGGTCAGGCATTTCTGTGTGCCAGGGCATAACTACGAACTCTTCTTTTTTCTGATGCCTCCTTGCTGATATCCAGGGCATGAACCGTTTGTTCTTTAGAAGCACACACTCCTCCTTGAGTAAAATTTTATCAAGTATCATTCCAAACCCTTGTTTAAAAATATAAAGCAAAATTCATGCCACGTCTGGAATATGCTTCCACGTTGAAATCTTCTGAATCGTTAGAATATTTAGCGTCAATTTTGACCATAAAAAAACAGTCTACATAAGCATTAATGGCTTTATTTCGGGGTTTTTTAGCAGGTCAAAAATGACCTTCATTTAAGACTTATTTCAGTCTTTTATCCTCATAGTCGACTAAGGAACCAGTACTACCCCTGACCAACGATAAATAAGTCAGACAAATAACGCCAGCAGGGTTTCACTGGCGAAATTTAACCGCTATTTATGGTTAATAATCTGGTAATCGTTATTATTAGTGAATTCCAATTGGTTCATTAAATTATCCGTGAATGTTACTTGCTTATCTGCACTGACAAATATGGCTCCGACACCTTGAAGTCCGCTGGCAAAACTCATTCCGCGCTGAGGTCCAAGTATATATAACGGTTTATTTAATATATCAGCGTCAGTAGATGATTCTGCAACTACTGTTGTCTGTATTAATTCTCTGGCCTGCTTTCCAGTGGATGGATCTATAAGGTGAGAGTAACGCACGCCCCCCTCTTCGAAATATCGCTCATAATCACCTGATGTTACTACCGATGTGTCTTGCACGGTTAAAACAGCAATAAGTTCGTTCTCACCGCGGGGATCTCGCACACCGACACGCCAGGGTGATCCGTCCGGCTTGGTACCCAGTGCATACACATTACCCCCGGCATTGATTAGGGCATGTTTTATGCCTAATTCTCTGAGAATCTTACCAACTTCCTCTGTTGCATAGCCCTTCGCCACACCACCAAGATCTAAACTCATACCGGGCTCTTGCAAATAAATCGTTCCGCCACTCGGATCAACTATAATCTTCCGGTAGTCCACCAGACTTAGCGCCTTATTAATTTGCTCATCAGATGGGACCCACTGCTCCTCTTTTCCAAAACCCCACAAATCCATAACCGGTCCGATCGTAATGTCAAAAGCACCACCGGACAACTCCGCATAATAAAGTGAGCGCTGAACAATGTTGAGTGTATCAGTGCTAACCTGAACTGGCTTGATTCCAGCATTTTCGTTGATCCTGATCACATCACTATGCACAGCATTATTATTCCTGTTTTTGGGAAAGCGATCGGTTAAATCATTAATCCGGGCAAATTCGTGAAAGGCTTTGCCTAGAGCTTCTCGTCCTGTCTTTTCATTGTCACTAAATACTGTTACCTGGATTAAGGTATCCATTTGGAATCTTTCGTCAGTATACTCCTTCAATTGTGCAGGCATTAGACCACAACCCGAACAAGCAAAAATAATAATCAGTATAATTATCAGTAGCTGGCAACACTTCAAAACTTAGACACCTCACAACAATAAACCTCTGCGATACATTAACGACACCCATTATCAAGTCAAGTGAAAGCTCGAGCTATTTTTCCCGGCGCAACTCGTTAATATGCCTACCAATACCAATGGTGCAGTCTGCACTTTTTTAATCTAGTCGTAATAGTGCAAACTACACCATTAATAAATAGTTGTCCAGTACGCTTTTGCCGAACTAAATCTCTCTTTGGCAATCAGAAAAGCAGATATACTGTACTGTTAATTGAGTTTAATATAATGCATGATTTTTTTTTGGGTAAGTGAAAAACAAAGGTATAAAGTATATAATTTGTTCATGTTTCAGTTAAACTGCAACATTCCCTGCAACATTCACCGCATTGCCAATATACTTATCCCTTACTGCCAGTCCAATTGCTCCTGTTGGGCACTTGGCAAAACATGTAGGATTGTCACATTTGTCCATGCATATTTTATAATCAACCACAGCCAGGTTATTGACTAATGTAATTGCACCATACTGGCAGTTCTTTTTACACAGGCCGCAACCTATGCAGGCAACGGAGCAGTTTTTCTTGGCAACAGCCCCTCTATCCTTAGAGTTGCAATTAACGCTAACCTTAGCGCCAATGGGCTGCATGGTAATAACACCCTTGGGACAGACAGTTTCACACTTGCCACAACCTGTACACTTATCAGGATCAACATGGGGAAGACCATTAGGACCCATTGTCAATGCGCCAAAAGGACAGTTCTTTACACAGGTCCCAAACCCTAGACAGCCGTACTGGCAACTTTTCTGACCGCCCTGCAGCAAATTGGCAGCCACACAATCCTGTACTCCGGCATACTGATATTTAGTAACAGCATTCTCGACAGAACCGGAACACCTAACATGAGCGATTCTGGGTTCTACTGCGGCAGCAGTTTTACCGGTGAGTTCTCCCACCATTTTGGCAACAGCCTCTTTACCGGGAATACACAGGTTAGGCGGCACATCCGGATTCAATACCACGGCTTCCGCATAGGCCATACATCCGGCATAACCGCAGGAGCCACACTGGCCCTTGGGCAATACGTCCTCAACTAAGTGAATTAACGGGTTTACTTCAACTGCAAACTTCTTATTCGCAAATGCGAGAACAAGACCAAAAATAAGTCCCGTTAGCACCATGACTAATAAAGCCATTATAGCAATTTGCATTTTATTTACTCACATCTCCTTTCCTGCTGTTATATCGAGATCATGCCTGAAAAACCAAGGAAGGACAGCGCTAGCATACCCGCCAGGATAAAAGCGATCCCTAACCCATCCAAAGATTTCGGCACATCAGCCAGTCTCAGCTTTTCTCTTAAACTTGCCATAAGGACGATTGCAACACCAAAACCTACTCCAGACCCAATAGCGTGAACGATGCTCTTAGAAAATGTATAGTTAGACTCAACATTGATCAGGGGTACACCAAGCACCACACAGTTAACCGCGATTAACATAAGATAAATCCCCCACATGTTATATAGGGTGGGAACATGTTTCTTAATTACCATTTCCAATAACTGCACAGTGGAGGCGATCAGCAGCACAAATACAATTGTAGTCAGGAATGTTAAATTTAACCGTAGTAAAACAAAGTTGTAAACAAGCCAGGCCAATAACGAACTGATAGTCATAACAGCCGTAACAGCCATACCCATACCAAAAGATGCATTTACGTTTTTAGAAACACCAAAGAATATACACAGCCCCAAAAATCTTGTCAAAACAAAGTTGTTTACAATTACCGCACTAATAAACAGGGTTAAGTATTCCAATGCTTTCCCTCCCTAAGCTTTGGCCTTTTCAATACGTTGGACTATTATCTTGACTCCACCAATTAGATAACCGATTAGGATAAAAGCACCTGCCGGCAGGATCAGGATTAGAGGAGCATCGTATGAAGCAGGCATAATATTAATACCTAAAAATGTTCCACTTCCAAAGATTTCACGGATACCCCCTATTATTACCATAGCAATGGCGAAACCGGCACCCATTCCCAACCCGTCACAAAACGAACGGACGACATTGTTCTTGGAGGCAAAAACCTCAGCTCTGGCCAGAATAATTGCAAAAACCACCACTAGCGCCAGGTATATACCTAAAGCTTTATAGAGGAGCGGAAAATAGGCCTGTAATACCAACTGGGACACGGTAACAATAGTGGCAATAGAGACAATATAAACCGGTAGACGCACTTTGGGGTTAACAAAGTTTTTGACTATAGAAATGGACACGTTGTTGGCAGTAATCACAAAAAGAACAGTCAAGCCCATGGTTAAGGAAGTCATCACAGAACTAGTAACCGCCAGTGCAGGGCAGAGACTTAGCGCTAGAACAAAAATCGGGTTTTCCAGTAATATCCCTTTGCTAAATATACTCCATAGTTCTCTCATATTATTTCCCCCCTGTAAAATGCACAACTTCCTCGACCGCTTTTGCAACAGCAGTGGTTGCAGCTCTTGAAGAAATCGTAGCGCCTGTCATAGCCTGAACGTGCTCTTTGTCGGAAGGATCTTTCACAACCTCCAGACCATCAGCCTTCTTTCCTATAATCTGGCTCTTAAAAGGCTCCTCGTTTGCCTTATCTCCAAGACCAGGAGTTTCTTTATGAGAAATAATATCATAATTGAGCACTGTTCCATCACTTGTTACAGCTACAAGCAATTGCATGTGTCCTTCAAAACCTTTGCTTGACGATGGTACTATATAGGCGATGGTTTTTCCATCTTTAACAGCCTTGTACCAATCCTCCTTGCCTTCTACCGGCTCAAACTTTTCAACATCCTGCACCAGAGCTTTCATTGAATCCATTTTCAATTCCTCAGCCTTCTGCGCTGCCGCATCAGCTGTTACAAAGTGTACACCGGCTATTATTAATCCTGAAACAAAGCAAGCCATGGCCAGGTTTAATGCGATTTTGAGGATGCTGTTGCTGCTTTCATCATGTTGCCCGGCTGACATTTAACTACCTCCCTGCTCCAAATTTTTTCGGCACTACGAAGCGGTCAATCAAAGGCGTAACACAGTTCATTAACAGAATGGAATAACATACGCCTTCGGGATAGCCGCCCTTTAAGCGAATCAGAACTGTAAGTATACCGGCGCCTACGGCAAAAATAATTTTCCCCTTGCGGGTAATAGGAATAGTAACCATGTCAGTAGCCATAAAGAAAGCGCCTATAATCAGTCCTCCGGCTAACATGTGGAACAGTGGATCCCCTGTAAATAATCCTGCTGGCCCGAATATCCAGGTTAAGATTCCTACCGTACCGATCATTAAAACTGGCATCTCCCACTTGATATAACCTTTATAGATGAGGAAGATACCGCCAAGGATCAGCAATACTGCTGAAGTTTCTCCAATACTGCCATTACGTGTGCCTAACAACATTGCTTGATACATACTGGACGTGTCACCAAAGGTTTCGACTAATTGGGTATAACCCTGCTGCTTTAAAATATTTAACGGGGTAGCGGTAGTAACCACATCAGCCTTAGTTGTCATTGCCGTCCACGTTGTCATGGCCACAGGCCATGACACCATAAGCGCGGCGCGGGCAATGTGCGCCGGGTTAAAGATATTGTACCCCAGGCCACCCATGGAGTGCTTGGCCACAGCAATAGCTAAAAAGGACCCAAACGCGGTCATATACCAGGGAAGATTAGGAGGAAGGCACATAGCCATTAAAAGTCCGGTTAAAACTGCGCTGCCGTCATTTATCGTTATATCTTTTTTTCTAATTAATTGTATTACATATTCAGTTGCAACTGCTACAACAACTCCCACCAACATCGTGGTAATGGCTGGCATTCCAAAGTACCAGGCTGCAAAAATCACCGCCGGCACCAGTGCCGCGTTCACCGACCACATTATTTTGGGTATGGATTCAGGTGAGGTAATGTGTGGTGACGTCGATACAGTGAGCAGATTCATTTTTAAAGTTTCTTCATTAACTGCCATTCTATACAGCCACCTTTGCTTGTTCTTTTTGTGCCTGAAGCGCATTCTGTGTTTTGGAATACCTAATGTACTGGACTATTTTACGTTTTGCCGGGCATACATAAACACAGCTGCCACATTCCATGCAGTCCATCAGGTTATACTCTTCTTTTGCCTCTACATATAACTGACGTTCGCCCAGAATACTCAGCATGCTTGGATTAAGCCCCATCGGGCAAGCCTCCACACAGCGGCCACAGTGGATACAGGCGTATTCTTTGTCGTCATTGATATCTTTTCTGGACAGGAATAAAATACCGGAAGTTCCCTTAATTATTGGAATGTCCATAGTGGACTGGGCAAAACCCATCATGGGACCGCCAGAAATTATTTTTGCCAGTTCGCCATTAAGGCCTCCACAGTGACTCAGCGCATCTGCAAAGGTAGATCCAATTCTCATCAGCAGGTTTTTCGGTTCTTTAACAGCACTGCCACTAACTGTAAGCACTCTTTGAATCAAAGGTATCCCTCTAGTCACTGCATCACTTATGGCAATTATCGTACCAACATTTTGCACTACCACACCAACATCCATTGGCAGCCCACCTGAAGGAACCTCGCGGTTGGTCAACATAAAAATAAGCATCTTTTCCGCACCCTGCGGGTATTTTGTCGGCAGGGCCACCACCTTAACCTGGGTGCCACCAAAAGCACTCTGCAGAGCCTTTACCGCATCCGGCTTATTATCTTCAATGCCAACATAGCCGGTGTTTACCCCAAGCACTTTCATGGTAATCAATACACCACTTTTAATTCTATCCGTGTACTCAAGCATAGACCTGTAATCAGCTGTTAAAAACGGTTCGCATTCTGATCCATTTAATATAAAAGTGTCAATCTTTTTGTCCGGTGGAGGCGCTAATTTTACATGAGTGGGAAAAGTAGCTCCACCCATTCCGACAATTCCAGCCTCCCGAATAATCCCAGACAGTTCTTTTGCATCGAGTTTTTCCCATTGCCTTTGCACTGGAATTCCTTCAGCCCATGCATCCTGTCCATCACTTTCGATGACAATAGACAGGCAGGTTCCGAAAACAGAGTGCGGATAATCTGCTATGTCGATTACTTTGCCTGAAATAGAAGCATGGACATTTCCAGATACAAAGGCGTTGCTTTGGGCGATTAACTGACCCTTTTTTACATCATCGCCTTTTTTCACAATCGCCGAGACCGGCGCCCCAATGTGCTGTCGCAAAGGTATGATTACCTTTTTCGGCAAAGGCGCTGTTTCAATCGGCTTGGCAGCGGTATACTTTTTGCTGTCATTAGGGTGCACTCCTCCATGAAAACTTTTCATCTTTTACCCCCCCGTTTAGTTTTGGTAAGGCTTATTGTAGAGACTCTGGCATAAGCCTCTGGTCAGCAATCTTCTTCTCCGTTTTCCTGACAGGAGTATCTGCCGGCCAAACCATGTTCATATGCCAGTAGTTCCCATCTAACTGTACATGAGTTTTACCCCATACAACTATCAGACAATTAGCGTAAGTCTTTGCATGTACGCCATTGTTAAAACAGTTAGAGGCTGTAAAAGTTGAATATTGCTTCCTGTTTAAGCCCTGACGTCTAACCTGCGCTGAAAGTTTCGGACTTTTTAGAAAACGGTAAAACAAGACATATAAAAGCAGAAGGACATGGCATGTTCAATTAATGCCTAAAGGGACAACTTCAGCTTTATCCTGCGAAATCTTAAGCTATATTTGTGAATACAAACTATAAAAGTTTTGTATCACCAGATATTATTCCTACTAGTCACAGAAAACAATATCTGCTATAATCTATGGTGATTATTTTGCTATTTAATTGTTATTTATTATATACTGCAAGCTCAAATATTTAAAGTGTCAAAAGTGAACAAAATAAAATGAGAGCGCTGGGTGCTTTCATTACTTATCAGAGTACAATTTTTTAATACCATCCTGACAATATTTTTTAATCCAGATTAAAACCCTGACGTCATTAAAAGGGATATCCTTAAAGTTATTTATTAGCACCTTCGTATTAAAAGTAAACTCCCGCCCATTTACCACATGCACATAAAACAAATTTAAGTCAGGTTTAGCAGCTATTACGGCCATGATCGTAGCAGTTATATCGCCTAAGGGCATCCGGTCAATATGAGAGTGTTGGAAGGTAGCCCTAACCTTTGTCCCAACCCCTTCCTTGGATTTAATTTCCAGGCCACCCATACAACATTGCGCCGCCTGCTGAAGCAGGGGAATACCCAAACCGACTTTTCTAAAGCGGCGACTGGTCATAAACGGATCACAAAGTTGATTAATCTCATCCTTACTCAACCCATGGCCATCATCGGTGACTTCGAGGCTTAAAATATCCGAAGCTGTATTCTCAATCACTATCAGCTTGATCGTAGACGCACCGGCAGCCAGTGAGTTTTCAATGAGATCTAAAAGATGATGAGACAGTTCAAGCATATATTACCTTTCATGCAAAATTGTTTAGACGTACTAAAAGTTCACCTTACTTTAGCTTTTAAGCTACATCTATTAATTATTTTTCCGTTGCTTAGTATCACTACTCTTCTTTAACGCTACTTTGAATAATTCTCCCAAGTTCTGCCCGAGCGATCCCTGATCACTGTACCGGGCAATCAGTTTCTGATTAACTCTACTGGCATGTTTTGAACTTTTAAAGACGTCAAAGTCGTCTTGTTTTTCAGGTTGCCGGTGCCCGCAAATTCGATCCTGACAGACCAGCATTCTTCCCCTTTTTCCCTTGACCAGCAACATCAACTTGCCACAAAGAGGGCATTTGGTCCTGGAGATATTATCAGCTTTATAAACAGCATTATCGGCAATAACACTTTGCACCAACTCCAGGGCATTTTGCCGGATGCCGGCGAGAAATTCAGCCTTGCTATCCTTGCCCTTCGCAATATTAGCCAGTCTCTGTTCCCACTGGGCTGTTAATTCAGGTGTCTTTAAGGCAGGAGCAACCAGATTAATTAATTGCACACCCTTGGAAGTAGGTATAATATATTTACCCTGCCGTTCAACATAATTATTATAAAGTAATTTTTCTATTATGTCGGCGCGGGTAGCCGGAGTTCCCAGACCGCTGCCCTTAACGGCTTCACGCAATTCCTCATCTTCAATAAATTTGCCGGGGCTTTCCATGGCCGTTAGCAGGGTGGCCTCCGTATAACGGGCCGGTGGTTTGGTTTTCGACTTTTTATTTTTGCAGCTTTTGACCCTCTTTTGATCACCTTTTTTTTGCATTGTCAGCGACTGGTCCGGCAACGTATCGTCAGTTGCGTCATCTTTATCGAAGGTTTCCCGGGCTGTTATAGCCCGCCAACCCAATTCTTTGACCACCTTGCCGCGGGAGTAAAAATACTCGCTGTTTACTACAGTAATCAGTGTCGTCTGGTCATAGCGGTAAGGAGGGTACAAAACAGCGATAAATCGCCTGACAATCAGGTCGAAGAGATTTTTTTCGTCTGTGGACAGCGTTGCCAGCTGCAGAGGCTGCCCGGTAGGGATGACGGCATGGTGGTCGGTCACTTTGCTGTCGTCCACAAACCGTTTAGTCGGCATCAGTTTTTTTTGCAGCAACGGTTGTACCAGCCCGGCATAAGGCCCGACAGCAATACTTTTCAGTCGTGCCGGCAAGGTGGGTACCATATCCCTGGTTATATAACGGGAATCAGTACGCGGGTAAGTGGCCAGCTTATGCTGCTCATATAAATTTTGTAATACAGACAGGGTTTTTTGCGCAGAAAATCCGTACCGTTTATTGGCATTCCGCTGCAATTCCGTCAAATCGTAGGCCAGGGGCGCGGGCTCGCTTTTGCCTTCCGTATGAATGTCTTTAATCACACCTGGATGCCCTTTTATTTTAGCCATAATTTCCTCGGCCTGCGCCAGGTTAAATATTCGGTTTTTACCGCTTCGATCCCGCCAATCACCAAAATAATCCCCAAAATCCACCCTAATGGTCCAATAGTCCACTGGAACGAACTTTTTGATTTCCACCTCACGATTTACAATCATAGCCAGAGTGGGAGTTTGTACCCGACCGGCAGTCAGCTGGGCATTAAATTTGCAACTTAAAGCCCTGGTCACATTTAGCCCAATCAGCCAGTCTGCTTCAGCCCGGCAGACAGCCGCATCATAGAGACTGTTATAGACAAACCCGGCCTTTAAGTTCGCAAAGCCCTCACGAATAGCCTCGTCTGTCTGAGAGGAGATCCATAAACGCTTAAAAGGCTTCTTCCATTTAGCCTGGGCCATAATCCACCGGGCTACCAATTCACCTTCCCGGCCTGCGTCGGTAGCGATGACTAGTTCGCGAATATCAGCCCGCCTCATCAGGTTCCTGATTACTTGAAACTGGTGTGCGGTTTGCCTAATTACCTTCAATTTCATACTGGCCGGCAGCATTGGCAGGTCATCCAGCTTCCACTGCTTATACATTTGATCATAATCTTCCGGCTCGGCAAGGGTGACCAAATGACCCAGCGCCCAGGTCACCACATATTGCGGGCCTTCGATAAATCCTTTATTTTTACTTGAGCATTTTAAGACCCTGGCAATTTCTTTGGCAACGCTAGGTTTTTCTGCCAGTACAAGTGATTTCATTTTATCGCCTCTGTCCGCTATTAAAATAATTATACCTGGCTTAAAACTCAATGCGGTAAAATGACCCGATCTAATATTCCTGCCTGCGATCAATGATGTTTATAGTATAACTGATATTTATTAAAAAGTGTATGAAAAACTTACAACTCATAGTATTGTCCAATCCTTAACACGCAGAAAATCGGCGGTCGATAAGGCCACCACTTTTTTCGTATTAAAACAAAATTTTTCGGTTAATTAGTCATACCTCAAGCACAGACAGAGGTCAGCGCCTATGGCTGGTCTACGAGACTAACTGACAATTCTATTCCATAAATTCAATTATAAAAAGCTGGTGGTCATCAGCATAAAAAAATTCATCATATGTTACAGGCAGCTTGGCTGTAATCTTTAGACTGCCCCCATTCTTTTCCCAAATACTTTGTCGCATTTCATTGTTCTCGTTATATCTAAACCGGGGGGGATTGGCCAGTCGTGCGTTGCTTAAACCCTGCAGCACATCAGCCAGGCATGGCGGGCCGTTAACCGTTAGTTTCAACTCTTCAGAATTTAGCTGACCAAAATGATCATCGGCTAGAAGGGCCATACGCACGCCTAACAATAATTCATTACATTTCTCCTGATGGTGGAGCAGGGCCTGTTTCATAAAAATCTTTTGGCGCATTTCTCTTTTTAACGGGCGAATGTATGGGGTAACCGGGGAAAAAACAATTTCCTGTTCATAATAGGGTTTAATGTCCAGCACAGGGGTCCCATCTACAGCATCCAATCCGCTGACCCAAAGAAGGTTGTCTTTCACCCGCTTCAAACGGACCAGTGACAAAGCAATCGGGTTGGGCCGACTAAAAGCACGCAGGCTAAACACTCCATACTCAGGCAGGTTGGAGTTAACTTTCCCTGGCACTGTTTTTAAAATATCACGCTTTGCTTTGTGAAACCACGATTGAATCCATAAATGAGAGTTTTCTTCAATACGTAATAATCCGTCCTTGTATTCAGGAAAAATTTCAATTAGGCAATTTCCTCCCGTAACCGGCACCCGGTCCACATCCTTATAATCAGACATAACAATTCCTACCGGTTTCAAGGTAATCATGTAGTTTTCGTTACATGCGATCATTTATGCACATCCTCTCTCAATCGTTTACCAACCTACTCACTCATCCATTCACAATAACCGTCACCGCCTCATGGCTATAGTTTTCTCCCCCTAATTAATATCTTTGGATTACAGGCTATATAAAAGCCGAAAACTCCCCAATGTTAACGGTGATAAGGTTTTTGTTAGAAAAATAAAAAAAGCCGCACATTGCGAAAAGAGCAATACACGGCTAACGAAATACCGTAAGTTACTCCTTTCCAACAGGAGGCTTGCCCGTTTCCAGATAAACCCTAACGACTTACGACCATGTTTCAATAACTTTAGGCCCGTAAGCTCGGAGTAAAACATAACTTCTGCAGAAAATAAAAAAATCCTCTATTCTAGAAAAAATTTTTATATCATGCCCAAGTTTGACAGAATGTGTCGCAAGGCAGCGGAAAGACATTCCGGTAAGCCGTTATCTCAAAATAACCTTGATAAAAACCCGGTCAGGGTGGTCTCGCCGCAGCAGACTGACTACTTATTTACGAAAACCCGGATCAACCAGAAGTGTTTCCGTTCGGCCAAGTTTTTAATTTCACCCTTTACTTATGTTCTTGTCGGGTTTGACGGTTTGCCGGACTTTTCAATTACCGCAAGTGGCTTCAGGACAAAACCGGGTTATGCCAAGCAGCGCGGCGGCACCGGCGCCGGTTGTCCCGAAAAGCACGAGCGGTACACCGGCATTATATATTGTATCTATAGTGGCATTGCAGATAGTGCTGCCAGTGGAAAAAATGACATCACTATTCGCAATATAATTGCTTAAGTCTTCAAAGCCACTCTTGATCAGTACCCCATTTTTGGTCTGGCCGATATTGGCCGGGTCAAGGTCAAGTACGGTAACGGAAGGAAAGGCGTTGTGCAGTGCTTCTGCCAGTGCAGGTTGATAACCGATCATTAGAATCCGTGGACAGCCATAGTTATTTTGAAAATATTCAACTGCCTGATGCGCACATAACTCCGGTCCCTCATTACGACAGTGTATGGTATTACCCACCTTTCCGGTATAGCAGGCCACTGCATTAAGAGTGGCAATATACACAGCCCGCTGAAAATCATTGATCAGCGGCAGTGCCAGCACATTTTCCAGCGTCCCCGCAAAATCACCCTGCGCGCCGGTAAAAGCCTGTCCTTTCGTACCCATAACGGTAGCCTGCAGCAGTCGTTCTTTTCCTTTCAGCAACACGTAGTCCTGGCGCCTGGTAGCCCCGATGGCATGTTCCGGGCTTAACAGTGCTGCCTTGACTTTGACTTCCGCCTGCCTGAGCTGAGATTCATCAACCAGCAAGGCAAATTCCTTTTGCAAGCTGCTGAAAAACGTGCTGATATTAGCACCTTTCATCATCAAAACCTCCATCTTTAGCCCTTTTTTATACACAAAATGATGATTACCCTTACGATGCTACTACAACCTTCAGTGAATTCCCCACGCACTGCCCGTTTTCCAGGGAGATAGTAATATCTCCTAAAATTTGCGCATCTTCCTCGTCATGGGTTACCAGGATAAATGGTATCTGCCAGTGCTTGTGCAGTTTTTTAACTTCCTGCCTGAGGCTTATCTTAGTATTTTTATCCAGAGCACTAAACGGCTCGTCCAGTAAAAGCAGCTCCGGTTCAACGACCAACGCTCTGGCCAGGGCCACCCGCTGCTTTTCCCCGCCAGAAAGCTGGCCGGGGTACCGGTCAATCAGATGCCCAATACCAAAGGAATCCAGTATTTTTACAGGGTCTACTGTAGATTCACCTTGCTTTTTATTTTGGCATTTCAGTCCATAAGAAACATTTTGCCGCACGGTCATATGCGGAAAAAGGGCATAGTTTTGGAACAGGTAACCGATATTCCTAGCTTGCGGAGAGCTGTTAATTTTTTTGCTGGAGGAGTATATAATGCGATCATTCAATTTGATGAACCCTTCATCCGGGTTAAGCAAACCCGCCAAAATTTGCAAGATAGTGGTTTTGCCTGAGCCGGAGGGTCCCAGAAGAATTAGAATTTGATTGGCCACTCTCAACTGGACATCCAGGGTGAAATGCCATAATCTTTTGGTCAGGCTTACTTCTAACATATAATCCCACCATTACCCTTTAATATTTTTGCTTTTTTGCCCAACGGTTTATCCAGAATATTACACAGAAACTAAATACTGTAATGACGGCAACTAGAGTTTTAGCCATTACGTTTTTTCCTGATTCTACAGCAAAATATATGGCTGTAGGAATCGTTTGGGTCTGGCCCGGGATGTTGCCGGCTACCATCAAAGTGGCCCCGAATTCACCCAGGGCACGGGCAAAGGTCAGCACCAGACCCGCCAGAATACCCGGCCAGGCCAAGGGTAGGGTTACCGTAAAAAATATTCTCATTTCACTCGCCCCCAGCGTCCTGGCTGCTTTTTCCAAGTTAACGTCCACGCTTTTAAAGGCCGCCTTGGCGCTCTGATACATCAGCGGGAAAGCCACCACGGTGGAGGCAATAACAGCCGCATACCAGGTAAACACTAAAGTCAAGCCTAATTCAGCCAGAGTTTTGCCTAACAAGCCGTTTTTGCCAATCAGCATCAGCAAGCCGTAGCCGACAACCGACGGGGGCAACACCATCGGTAGGGTAATTGCAGCCTCCAAAAAATCCTTGCCCCAAAATTCTCTACGGGCCATTAGCCTGGTCAGAGGTACACCCAGACAAGTAACGACAACCGTAGCAATTATGGCTACCCGGATAGAAAGGATTAATGGGCGCCAGTCCATTTCCTGCATAAACATAATTAAACTCTACTCATTTACTTTGAATCCATATTTTTCGAAAACTTTAACGGCTTCGTCACTCGTCAGAAATGCTGCAAACGCTTCCGCCTCTTTCTGTTGTGCGGCGCCATTGACCACAGCCATCGGATAAACTATAGGCTCAGAGGACCCGGCAGGGGCGGCTGCAATGATCTTAATATTGCTGCTGGTTATGGCATCGGTGCGGTAAACCAGGCCCGCATCCACATTACCGGTTTCCACATACGTAAGCACCTGGCGCACATCTTTAGCAGGGACCATCCTGGATTGAAGCTGCTCCCATAACCTTAGATTAGTCAAAACTTCTTTGGCGTACTTACCCGCAGGTACCGTTTCAGGCGTGCCAATGCTAATCTTTTTTACACTCGCATCAGTTAAACCATCAAAACCGGTGAGATTACTATCTTTCCCGGCAATCAACACCAGTTCGTTCCCCAGCAAATCTTTGCGTGAAGCATCAATAATCAAGCCTTTTTGGGAGAGAGCATCCATCTGTGACTTGCCGGCAGATATAAATAGATCTGACGGGGCCCCCTCTTCGATCTGCTTTTGCAGGACTCCCGAGGCGGCTAGATTATAGGTCAGTGTTACATCCTGATGTTGTATTTCATAGATTGGCTTTAATTCTGCCATGGCATCCTGCAGACTAGCTGCTGCTGAAATAGTTAGGTTTACAGGTTCGGTTGCTAATTGTTCTTTTTTCTCTCCGCATCCGGCGAAAGATAAAACAAATATCATAAGTACAAAAAACACCAGTATTTTTTTCATTATTTCTCCTCCTAAATTTTACTGGTACTTTTAATCCTGACTAGTTTACCACCCCCATAAGAAAGATTCATTAATATACTTGAATAGAGTAATTGGTCAACTAAATTAATATCACAAGAATAAACATAACATAAAATAACCAAACACAACTAAACACTACTAAACATCATAATAACTAACAATACGGTTTATGTCAATAAAAAATGACAACCTCTCCATGAATTGATATAATAGAAACAGAATAACCAGGGAGGAGTATACATGAAGAAAGAATCTTCTTTAACTCCCGAAGAGGTTGCAGGTATTCTTAAAATTACCAAAAATACCGTTTATGAATTAGTAAAAAGGGGAGAGCTAAAGGCTTACCGGGTGGGACGTAAAATCCGGGTCGACATTAAGGACGTCGATGCTTACAAGATGAAGGGCAAAAATATTGATTTAATAACACCAAACAGCCCAGCGGTGGTTAAGATTTCGTCTCCCCAATTATCGCTCGAAAAGAAACCCGCTCAGCCCGCTCAGAGACTGGTAATCTGCGGCCAGGATATCCTCCTTGACATTTTAGTCCGCCATCTGGAGCGACATCCAAGCGGGGTCAGTGCTCTTCGCCACCATGTAGGAAGCTTTAACGGCCTTTTGGCCCTTTACCAGGGTAAAGTTCATATGACTGCAGTCCATCTTTGGGCCGGGGAAAGAGATCTTTATAATATTCCCTATGTTCGCCGCCTGCTTCCCGGCATTCCTACTTTAATATTACATTTGGCATGCCGGATGCAGGGCTTTTACGTGGCTAAAGGTAACCCTAAAGGAATAAAGGACTGGACCGATCTACACCGTCCGGACATACGTTTCGTAAACAGGGAAAAAGGTTGTGGCACCCGCGTCCTTCTTAATGAACAGTTTCGGCTTCTGGGATTGGACAGCAGTCAAATAAACGGTTATGATAGAGAGGAATTATCCCATCTTGCTGTAGCAAGTGCTGTTGCCCGAGGTGAAGCCGATGTAGGTCTGGGCATCGAAAAGGTGTCGATGCAGGTTCGTGGAATTGATTTTATTCCACTTCAAAAAGAACGCTATGAACTGGTTATGAAAAAAGAAGACCTGGACAAGCCTCAGTTCCAGGCAGTTTTTGAAACGCTCCAGTCCAGGGAGTTTATAGCTGAGCTTCAGGGACTGGGCGATTATGACTTGACTGAAACAGGCAGGATCATAGCTGAAGTGTAAAAGGATAGAGCGAATTGACAAAAAGCTCATTTTTACTTAAAATGATGCTCAGAAAAACAAAGTGATGACCGGGACGAGTAAGTACTCATGTTTTTGTCAGGGAGGGAAGGCCGACGACTGAAAGCCTTCCTCATGAACAGATATTGAAGAACCCCCGGGAGCGGCCGCCGAAAGTGCAAAAACAGCGCCAGTAGGCCGGCACGGAGGCCTCCGTTAAAGGCCTAGAGGGATAATAAATTATCCAATCAGGGTGGCACCACGGTTTAAACCCGTCCCTGGCAGTGCTGACGCATAGCCGGGGGCGGTTTTTGTTTAGAAGGAGGGGTTTTCATGCTGACAACACGGCCGCGCGGCACCAGTGATATTATCCCGGGTGAAGTAGAGGCGTGGCAGTACCTGGAAAAGGAGATACGGCGCATTTGCCGTGAATATGGCTACAGTGAAATCAGAACGCCAATTTTTGAACACACGGAGTTATTCTTACGAGGTGTGGGCGATACCACCGACATTGTCGAAAAAGAGATGTATACGTTTATCGACCGGGGAGAACGCAGTATCACTCTCAGGCCGGAAGGCACCGCCTCCGCTGTGCGGGCATACTTGGAAGACAAGCTTCATGCCGGTCCGCAGCCGGTAAAATTATATTACAACGGCCCAATGTTCCGCTATGACCGCCCACAGGCCGGCCGTTTCCGCCAGTTTCACCAGTTTGGCGTCGAGGTCTTCGGCTCGCATGACCCCGCTCTTGACGCGGAGGTTATGGCTATGGCTATGGACTTTTACGGCCGCTTGGGCTTAACGGGTTTGGAGCTGCACATTAACAGCGTAGGCTGTCCGGCCTGTCGTCCGGCTCTGCGTCAAAAGCTGCAGGATTTCTTCCGTCCGCACCTATCTGACCTTTGCCCCAATTGCCAGGAAAGGCTTGAAAAGAACCCGCTCCGGATCATCGACTGCAAGGAAGGCCGCTGCCGTGAGGCCGGGGCAGGCGCACCCACCACTTTCGACTGTCTTTGTGAGGAATGCAGCAGCCATTTTGAAGCAGTTAAAAAACACCTGGATTTATTAAGCCTACCCTACCAGGTTGATTACTGTCTGGTGCGCGGCCTGGACTACTATACCCACACCGCCTTTGAAATCATGGCCAAAGATATCGGTGCTCAAAGTTCCATAGGTGGAGGCGGCCGCTACAATAAGCTGGTGGAAACCTGCGGCGGGCCTCCCACACCGGGCATTGGCTATGCCCTTGGTCTGGAACGCATCCTCTTGGCCATGAAGAGCCAGAATTGCCTCATCCCCGGCACTTCCAGCCTGGATGTTTTTGTCGTTACCGCGGGCAAAGCGGCAGCAAGTGAAGCTTTTCGACAGCTCTTCAAGATCAGGGGCGCCGGTATATCTGCCGATAAGGACTACCAGGACCGGAGCTTAAAGGCGCAAATGAAATATGCGGGTAAAACCGGGGCGAAATTTGTAGTGATCATTGGGGAGGAAGAATTAGCCCGGGGCACAGCCTTGATCCGGGATATGAACGCTAAGGAGCAGGTTAGCATCGTCTCAGAAAAAGTTGTCGAATATTTACTCAACAATTTGTCTAATGTCTTATCTAATTATCAAGGAGGATATAAGTATGATTGATTCCATGGGTGAATTAAAACGGAGCCGCTATTGTGGTTCTTTACGATCTGAACATGCCGGGCAGCAGGTAGTTTTGATGGGCTGGGCCCAGCGTAGGCGTGATCACGGGGGCTTGATTTTCGTAGATCTCAGGGACCGGTCGGGACTGGTGCAGGTGGTTTTCAGCCCGGAATTGCATGAAACTGCCTTTCATCGAGCGGAAGCGGTGCGTAATGAGTATGTTCTGGCTGTGACCGGAACTGTACGGGAACGCCCCGAGGGCACGGCCAACCCGAACCTGGCAACCGGCCAGGTGGAAGTGCTTGCCCGCGAGTTGCGCATTTTAAACCGGGCTAAAACACCGCCGTTTTACATTGAAGATGGTATTGACGTGGATGAAAATGTGCGGCTGCGCTACCGATATCTCGACCTGCGCCGCCCGGAGATGCAGGAGGCGATGATCCTGCGCCACCGGGCCGCCAAGTCTGCCCGTGACTTCCTCGACGAACAAGGCTTTCTGGAAATAGAGACACCAATGCTGCAAAAGAGCACGCCGGAAGGGGCCAGGGACTACCTGGTGCCCAGCCGGGTCAACCCGGGCAAGTTTTATGCACTGCCCCAGTCACCACAACTATATAAGCAGATCCTTATGGTGTCCGGTCTTGATAGATATTTTCAAATAGTTCGCTGTTTTCGGGATGAGGACCTCCGGGCTGACCGCCAGCCGGAATTTACCCAAATTGACCTTGAGATGTCCTTTATTGATGTCGACGATATCCTGAGCTTAATGGAAGAATTGGTGGCGAGGCTATGCCGGGACACAATTGGCCTGGAAGTAAACCACCCTTTCCCAAGACTTTCTTACAGTGAGGCCATTAACCGCTTCGGGTCAGACAAGCCGGATACCCGCTTTGGCCTTGAACTAAAAGATATATCAGATATTGCCGCCGGATGCGGCTTCAAGGTTTTCTCATCCGTAGTAGCCTCAGGCGGGCAGGTCAAAGGGATAAACGCCACCGGGTGTGGCTCCTTCAGCCGCAAGGAAATTGACGACCTAACCGCTTACGCCGCCATTTACAAGGCGAAGGGGCTAGCCTACTTTGTCGTTACCGCAGAAGGAGTTAAATCAGTAATAGCCAAGTTTTTTAATGACCAGGAGCTAGGCGCCATCATGGAGAGGCTGGAAGCCAAGCCAGGGGACCTATTGCTTTTTGTAGCGGACAAGCCACAGGTTGTAGCGGATTCCCTGGGAGCGCTGAGGTTATATATAGGCGAACGACTGGGTTTGATCCCCGCCGATAAGTTTAACTTTTTATGGGTAGTGGACTTCCCGCTCCTGGACTACGACCAGAAGGAGGGGCGTTATGTCGCCATGCACCATCCCTTTACCTCACCGCGAGAGGAAGATATCCCCCTGCTGGATACAGAGCCGGGTAGGGCACGGGCCAAAGCCTACGACATAGTCCTTAACGGAGTTGAAATAGGTGGCGGCAGTATCCGGATCCACCGCCGGGATGTTCAGGAGAAAATGTTTACCACCATTGGCATCACCGAAAGCGAGGCGGCAGAAAAGTTCGGTTTTATGTTGGAAGCTTTTGAATTCGGCACCCCGCCTCACGGAGGGATTGCCTTCGGTTTTGACCGTCTGATCATGCTCCTGGCCAATAAGAAAACAATCAGGGATGTTATTGCTTTCCCCAAGACCCAAAGCGCCATGGACATGATGACTCAGGCACCAGGTATAGTAGCGCCTGCCCAGCTTAAAGAATTACACATCAAGTTAGATTTGAAAATTAGTAACAAACCAGGAAATAGTGGCTTATAAGCTTAGCTATCTGCGGGTTAGGGAACTGATATCCACCGCATTACACCCGGGTGTTATCAGTACCAGGCAGGAATGTAAATATTCAAAAATGGTATAATCTTGCATAGGACCACATATAGCTAACTCTTGTAAACCAGTTATTAATATGCTAACATAAATATGAAATAAAAATACCCTGCTGTGTACGTGACCAACCTTGAAGTTTTGAGCCAACACCATATAAAAGGGAGTCCGGCTCTGGATGTGGCTTGCATGCCTCCCAGTCGAGGAAACAAAAATCATTCAGGAGGACACCCACCTGTGAGAACAGGTTCGAGCTTTGGGGGGTTAACGGCATAAGTGGGGTTTCTGTTCTATTAGCTCAATAAGTTTTCAGTTAGATGTATTTACCTTTGGCTGGAAACTTTTTAATTTATAGTAATTAATAGATTAAATATTACATATACCTGACGATTAATAATAGTTAGAAATTTGACAAAGGATTTTCTTGTGTAAACTAATAAGTAATAAATTATAAATTAGTTTATTATTAAATAGTTGCATAATAGGAGAGGGGAGAGTTTATTGGCCGACGAAACAATCCTGATTTTGGGAGATACTGATTTCAGCAAAGTAATAAGCGAGTCCAACGTCCCTGTACTGGTTGATTTCTGGGCTTCTTGGTGCGGCCCCTGTAAAATGATCGCCCCAGTCTTGGAAGAAATAGCAAGAGAATTTGATGGGAAGATTAAGGCAGGTAAACTTAACGTTGATGATAACCAGAATGTCCCGGTCAAATATCAAGTAAACAGTATTCCGACTTTAGTTGTTTTTAAAGATGGCAAAGAAGTTGGCCGCTCAGTTGGAAACAAAACTAAGGATGAGATCCGCAGCTGGTTGACTAAACATATATAAAACAAAAACACGTACTTTTATTATTTTCCTGACAATTAAATCTCTTAATTAGTAGTGGGCGGATCCGCTTGAATGATTTTTTAAGCAGGTTCGCCCTTTCTTTGAGGAGGCTGCCGATGAATCTTTTTGAACAAACAATGGATAAAAACATAGTTCAGTCTGCACCACTTGCCTTACGGATGAGACCCAGAACACTGGATGAGTTTGAAGAACAGACCTCTATTGTAGGCTCAGGAACTCTATTAAGGCGATTGATTGAATCCGACAGGTTAATGTCAGCAATATTTTATGGCCCGCCAGGTACCGGCAAGACCAGCCTGGCTATGATCATTGCAGGTATCACAAAAGCTCATTTTGAAACGATAAACGCTGTAATGGCTGGAATTGCAGATATCAGGCGGGTAGTCGACGGGGCTAAAGAAAGACGCTCATTGTATAATAAGAAAACCATACTGTTCCTTGATGAAATTCACCGTTTTAACAAAACCCAGCAAGATGCCCTACTCCCGTCTGTAGAAAACGGCCTGATTATATTAATTGGCTCAACTACTGAAAATCCCATGTTTGCTATAAACCGGCCGCTCCTTTCCCGCTCTCAACTCTACCGTTTTGCTCTCCTTTCCAGGTCTGCACTGCGCCGGCTCTTAGTCCGAGCATTACAGGATGTAGAAAGAGGTCTTGGCTTATATCAGGTAATAGTCGATCCGGAAGCACTGGACCATCTAGCAGATACAGCTAATGGCGATGCCCGATCCGGCTTAAATGCGTTAGAATTGGCTGTTCTTACCACGCCGCCCGACTCCGATGGGGTACGGCGGATTAACCTTGCAGCGGCAGAAGAGGCGATTCAACAACGGGTTCTTGGATACAGCCGGACTGAGGAGCACTATGATGTCACCTCCGCCTTTATAAAAAGTATGAGGGGTTCCGACCCCCAGGCTACCCTCTACTGGCTGGCCAGGATGTTGTATGCTGGTGAAGATCCGGAATTTATCTGCCGCAGGATCATGATTCATGCTGCCGAGGACGTTGGTCTGGCTGATCCCCAGGCTTTGGTCCTGGCAACTTCCGCAGCGCTTGCCGTTGAGCGTATCGGTATGCCCGAAGCCAGAATAGTGTTGGCCGAAGCTGCTCTTTACATTGCTACTGCTCCTAAAAGCAATTCTGTCGTGGCAGGAATTAACGCTGCCCTTTTCGAAGTAGAAAACAATAGGGCAGAACCCGTTCCGCCGCATTTAAGGGGAACCGGCTATAGAGGAGCAGCTGCGTTAGGCCACGGCAAGGGATACCTGTACCCACATAATTATCCAGGGCATTATGTTGAGCAAAGTTATTTACCAGACAATATTGCCGGAAAAATATTTTATGAGTCATCAGATAACGGACATGAATCAGAAATTAAGAGAAGGTTGAAGCGCAGAAAATAAAATGTTATTTTTTAGTTCATACCATAACCTTACAGTTCCCCTTGACTTATGCAATCTAGGCGCATATGCTAAAAGATAACTATATTATTAAAAGTAGGTGTGATGTTTGGAGATTTATGCCTTAGTTGGCCCCAGCGGCACTGGTAAAAGTCACCGGGCTGCGGTTGTGGCCAACCAGTTTGAGGCACAAGCTATTATAGACGACGGTCTGTTAATCCAGGGAAACCGTATTATTGCCGGCTCGTCAGCTAAACGCCAGCCTACCAGGATCGGGGCAATCAAAGCAGCCCTTTTTATGGAGGAAACCCGGGCGCAGGAAATGAGAGATGCCCTTGACAAATTTGCGCCGGCAAGAGTGCTAATCCTTGGCACATCAACTGGCATGGTGGAGCGTATTGCTAGCCGTCTTGGGTTACCACCACCACAACAGATAATGAATATTGAGGAGTTTGCCTCTGAAAAAGAGATTAGGAAAGCCAAATTTCACCGGAGTCACTTCAGCAAGCATGTTATTCCTGCACCCACTCTGGAAGTAAGAAAAAGTTTCCCGGGCATTCTGGTAGACCCACTACATATATTTTTAAAGAAAAAAGAAACACCGGGGAAAAAAGATTGGCTAGAACAATCCATTATCCGCCCAACTTTTACATCTAACGGTAAATTAACTATTGCGGATAGCGCCATTAGCGCTATAGCTGGTCATGCAGCGCGATCTGTCGCAGGTGTAACCAGTACTGGAAGAATTGTGGTAAATGCAGAGCAGGAAGGAATAATTACGATTGACATATCACCCACGATCAAATATGGTTTCCCATTACATGAGGTTGCAACCGAAGTCCAGCGTAAGATCGATCAGTCGGTAGAGACAATGACCGGACTACAGGTAAGAAAAGTAAATGTATTGGTTAAGAGAATAAGCTTTCCAAGGGCAAAAGAGGCAACCAGTTAATGGTTGCCTCCTTGAATTCGCTTGCCATTATTTTAATTAAATTGAACTGGTTGCAAATACATGGTTGCCAATCTTAGTTATCACCGGTAGGGTTCGGATCCATTTGTCACTGCTGATATCCGGGTTGTAAAAGAACAATGCCCCTCCTGTGGGATCTTTCCCATGCAGCGCCTGTACAGCCGCCTGCACAGCCTTTTCGTTGGGCTCAAGTTTTATGGAACCATCACCTACTGGTGAAAACTGGTATACGCGGTCATTTTTCTGGTAAATTACTTCCCGTATTGTTTTTGGAAAATGAGGGTTTGCCAGCCTGTTTAAAATTACCGCGCCAACAGCAACCTGTCCCTCAAAGCTTTCCCCTCTTGCTTCCGCATGAATCAGCCGGGCCATAAGCATTATATCTTCCCTTGAAAAATCCCCCCGGGATAAAGGATTATCTCCTGCATTCTTCTCAGGTAAAACCAATACTTGCCCTGGTATAATTAAGCTACCGGCCAGGTTATTTGTCCTCATCAATTCACGAACCGGCACATTATAGTCCATAGCTATGTCATAGAGGGTATCACCTTTCTGAACAACGCGACTGATCGCTGTGGAATCGGACTGGTTTGCAAATTGAGCATTTAAGTCCTCGCTGCACTCACCACCTGGTATATTAACACTAAAAAACAGGTATGTCATTAGCGTTAATACAACAAGCTTCCTGGCGAGTTTTGGAACAGATTTACTCATTTTCTCCTCCTTCCCCGAATCCAAATTGTAATATGCACATTTAAAAAACTTTTTATACATTTTTTTATACCAGAATGCTTAATTATTACCACCTTTAAATTATTGCCATTTAGACAAAAATTAATACCCTATAATTTATAGGGTATTCTAGAATAAAATTATTGATCTTTTTCTTTGCGTTGTATGGCGCGGATATCCATATCAACCAGCAAGCGATATGGTCTGCACATTTCCAGAAGACGGGAAGTGGTCCTTTCACCGAGATATTCATCAAGGTCTTCGGGGGTGATGTTGGTAGTTACTATTATTGGCAGACAGTGGTTCAGACGGTAGTTAATAATAGAAAAAATTTTATTCCGCGACCACTCCGTATAATTATGTGCCCCAAGGTCATCCAGAATAAGTAAAGGAACCTTGCGGGCAGTGTCTACCAGGTCATACTCAGTGTAATCACTATTATTGCGCGCAGTATCATAAGTTGATCGGATCTGATCCAGCAGGTCTGGAACTACAATAAAAAGCACCACTTTCCCCTTTTTTAACAAAGCATTGGCGATGCCGCAGGCCAGAAAGGTTTTACCACTACCTACCGGACCAGAAAGCAGGAGCCCGTCCGCATTTGGATCCTGCATAAACTTTGAGACAAAGTTCCTGGCAGCCTGAAAAGACAATTTTGCAATCTCATAATACGAAACGCCTTTTTCAATATCTAGACAATTTCTAGCGTAATATTTAAAATCAAAACTAGACAGGGTACAGTCAAGTAGTTTCCTTGGTAAGCCAGAAGCCTTAAATAGCTTGGTCATTGCTTTTTGCCTGATACAACCGCAGGGCACTGCCACTTCTCCCTTAAGAATTAGCCCGCTATCCCCACAGAATTCACAGACTGGCTTCAATATTTCCCACCTCATGATTTATTGATTATCTATATATAAAGAGTTTTAATAAATGCTTTCTTGCGAGCATCAGTTTTTTTATCAGTTACGGTAGCCTCCGTATGTGAGGAACCTTTTCCTAGACCACCACTTCGGGCAATACGGGCGGCACGGCGTTTTTGAAAATCCCGTTCATACTCTGCAATAGCTTCCAATGTCTGCAGATTGTTCTTCTTCCACTCCATCAGGATGCTGTTAATATATTTAAAGTTGTGCTTTCCTCTTAAAACAGCCTGCTTTAAAGCTTCAATAATCAGCTTTGACTCATGTTCGTCAGCCCATTGTTCTATTTGCTCAATTTCTAATGGTGATAAAGCCCGGCCAAATTCATTTTCAAATGTGGAAATTAAACTAACTGTTTGATGATGAAATTTTTTATTAGTAAAATCACTACTGTTTATCATTATTCTTAACATTCTTTCAGAATCTTCAATTTCTCTTGCCCTTATTCCCGCCCATATATCTGATACCTTTAAAAATAGCGGCTCAAAGTCGTAACCCTGAAAAATTACCTTTTTATCACTGTTAAAATAATCACTGACAGCTATAATTTCTTTCTCTAGTAAAACGTCTAATTCTTTTTTAATTTTGGAGGGTCCGGCTTCCATATATTCTGCCAACCTTTCGGGGTCAGGGTAAAACTCATTTTCCTCCACATTTAGCCTGATCATTTGAATCAGCAACATCATCTGAAAGTCAGAAATACCAATTTTATTATAAACTTTTATAAGTATATTAGGTATTGACGTCGATCCTTCCAGCACCAGGTCTGAACCAAAGGTGGCTGTAATATTGACCTTTTGATCACATTTGATGATTCCATCTTTACGCTGCCCGGCCACAATAAAAAACCTCCCCTGGTTGTCCTTCTCTTATTTTATGGTAACGCTGGTTTTTTGTCCACCCTTTTCCCTTTGCCTAACAGCCAACACAAAACCAATGATTAGATTTGATTTAGCCCGGGAAATAATATAACATTGTCTGCTGTTAAGTTTTAGTTTTGGAAAGAAAATATTTCAGAAGGAGGGGCAAACTTGGCTATAAAAGTAGGAATTAACGGCTTTGGGCGTATCGGTCGGACAGTATTTCGGGCAGCAATGGATAATGCTGACCTTGAAGTAGTGGCTGTTAATGACCTGACAAACGCTTGTACCCTGGCACATCTGCTGCAATATGATTCGGTACATGGCTTTTTTGACGCTGATATTTATGCCAACGAGGAAAGAGAATTCAGAGTCAACGGTAAAAATATAAAAGTCTTCGCAGTTTCTGAACCAGGGTCAATTCCCTGGGGCGACTATGAGGTGGATGTGGTAATCGAGTCCTCTGGCCGGTTCACCGACCGGGAGAGCGCTTCCAAGCACTTGAATGGCGGCGCCAAAAAAGTGATTATCAGCGCACCCGCTAAAAATGAAGATATTACTATTGTGATGGGAGTCAACCAGGATAAATATGATCCGGCCAGACACCAGGTTATTTCCAATGCCTCTTGCACTACAAACTGTTTGGCGCCTGTTGTCAAAGTTATCCATGAAAGTTTTGGCGTCGTGCGCGGCCAGATGACTACGGTTCACTCTTACACTAACGACCAGCGGATTCTTGATCTGCCTCATAAGGACCTGCGCCGGGCCCGGGCAGCGGCTCTGTCCATTATCCCCACCACAACCGGAGCTGCCAAAGCAGTTGCCCTGGTTATACCCGAGTTGCAGGGAAAACTTAACGGACTCTCGATGCGGGTACCAACTCCTAACGTTTCTGTTGTGGTTTTAACAGCTGAATTAGCTAGACCCTCCTCTATTGAAGAGGTAAATAACCATCTAAAAAATGCTGCAGAAGGTGAATTAAAAGGGATCCTAGCCTTTAGCAGCCTTCCTCTCGTTTCACGCGACTATAACGGAAATCCACACTCCGCTATAGTTGACGCACTTTCCACAATGGTAATAGATAATACTATGGTTAGCATAGTATCATGGTATGATAATGAGTGGGCCTACTCCAACCGTATTACCGACCTTATTGCTTATATCGGAAAATGTGGCCTGTAATGATAACAATTAGGAAAAGGGCTTCTTAGAACTCCCGAAGCAATGGGTTTCTGAAAGCCCTTTTTCATGATAAATATTATTATGCAAGCATCAAAAAATCAGCTATCACGAAGTCTGGCACGCCGGACTATAACAGGAACGGCCTCCGGCCAGGAGATCGCTACAATGTGAAAGCCGGACACACCTTTTATATGCTCCTGAATATACTTGATTTGCTCAATGCATATAACAAGGCCCTCTTCTAGCGGACTTTCCGCCTCTTTCAAGCGCTGCACAATATCATTCGGAACAATCATACCGGGTACACCGGTTTGCAGGTATCTGGCAGCCCGCCAACTCCTTAAGGGGGTAACCCCGGCAAGAATAAAAGCTCTTTCATGCAAGCCGCGTTCTACACATAATTCCATAAACCGGGCAAATCGCTCCATATCAAAAATTGATTGAGTCTGAATAAATTCTGCCCCGGCATCGATCTTCTTCTCTAACCGGTCAACCCTGTATTCGAAAGGGTCGGCGAAAGGGTTTGCCACTGCACCTACAAAAAACTCTGGCGCGTGGTTTTTGATTGGCTCCCCGGAAAAAAATAATTTTTTATCTTTCATCCGCCTGATCAGGTTAACTAACTGAATTGAATCAACGTCAAAAACATTCCTGGATGTGGGGTGGTTGCCAAAAATCTGGTGATCGCCGGTAAGGCACAGTATATTGCGCATTCCCAGACCATAAGCACCCAGCAGATCACTCTGAATGGCAATCCGGTTGCGGTCCCGGCAGGTCATTTGGATCACCGGCTCCACACCTTCACGAATTATATGCACACCGGTGCTTATGCTCGACATACGCACCACGGCAGTCTGGCAGTCAGTGATGTTAGCCGCGTCAATATAATTCTTTAATAAATTAGCATGCTTAACAACCTCTTCGGCGGAAGCATGCTTTGGTGGACTAATTTCAGCAGTTACCGCAAACTGGCCACTTTTTAAGACTTGCTCTAGTCTGCTGCATTCAGTTTCGATTCGGCCATCACATCCTCCCTGCTCATTTTACGCGGCCCGCCGTCACGAGACTGGGACCAGTCTTTGGGCGGCAAAACATTTTTGAGCGTGTCCAGACGCCCCAATGCCGCTAATCGATCATGAATTAGCTGCCAGGCACAATGAACATCCCTGCTAATCTCACATTTACCGTCCTGAGAACCACCACAGGGCCCGTTCAGGATGCTCTTGGCGCAACGGATAATCGGACAGATACCGCCGGTCAGGCTTAAGACGCAGTCCCCGCATAAGCCGCAGTATTCTTCCCAAAAGCCATGCACATTAAAACCACCGGCGAACCTAGTGTTCATCGCAGTCACAATGTGTTTATCCGGGTATCGCCCAGCCAGGTACTGAGAACCTACACCGCAGGCCAGTGATATAACAGCATCAGCATCTTTAACCTTGTCCACGAGGGATTCAATGTATTCCGGTTCGCACTGGCGGGTGACCGTGCAGGTAGCTGTTTTCAGAGGCCTGCCTTCCAAGCGGCGCTTGATCCTAAGCGCCGCAGCCAGGATACCGGTTTCTTTTTCTCCCCCGGTCAGGCATATAGAAACACAGCCGGCACAGCCGACCAGTAATACTCTATCACAGTTTTCAATAAACCCGGCGATTTCGGCTATTGGTTTTTGCTCAGCGATTATCATTATGCAAGCCTCTTTAAGCCGGCAAGTGTTGCCGTTATGTTTACTTCTTATACACTGGTTTACACTAGTTAATAGTATAATGTTCAAACAAAGCAGTGTCAATAAGCCTGGATAACAGCACTGAACACGATGGCATTTACCAGCACAAAATCCATTTACTTTGTTTAATTTGGTATGTTAAATAGAATTAGGTTTTTTCTGCTAAATAAATTAATAAGAAAGTATAATTGTTTATCACAATGTACATAATATTAATACTCCTCTTTGGTCAAGCTTTGGTGAGTTTTATCTCTCCCCGTCCAGCATTAGGCTGGACATTTTTTTATCATTTTTCAAGGTACATGCTTGACGCTAACTCCTAATTTAGTTATAATAACTATTGTTATTGTTGCGGGATGTAGCGCAGTTTGGCTAGCGCGCTTGCCTTGGGAGCAAGAGGCCGGGGGTTCAAATCCCTCCATCCCGACCAGGCATATGAATATGGAGGGGTTCCCGAGTGGCTAAAGGGAGCAGACTGTAAATCTGCCGTCGACGACTTCGCTGGTTCGAATCCAGCCCCCTCCACCATCTTAAGCAGTAACATTGGACCATTAGCTCAATTGGTAGAGCAGGCGACTCTTAATCGTCAGGTTGTAGGTTCGATTCCTACATGGTCCACCAGATTTAAAGAATGGCAAGGCTTTTGGATTGAGAGTCTTGCCATTTTTATTTTTATTTCAAAAAACACCTAATGCGCGCATCCGCGACCAATGCTCCATGCGGATAAGTAATGACCGGGTTTAAGTCTATTTCCCTGATCCGGGGATGATGCTCTGCCAACCTCGAAATGTTTAAAATAATTTCGGTTAAAGCATTTGTATCCACCGGCTTGCCGCCACGGTAACCCTTAAAGATGGCGCTGCCCTTAATCGACTCAAGCATATCTGCTGCGTCTTTTTCCTGTAATGGTACCTGCCGGAAAGTAATATCATCGAGCACCTCCACGAAGATCCCACCTAGGCCAAAAGCAACTACCTGACCAAATTGCGCATCGGTAGTCATGCCAATCAATACCTCTAAACCAGGGCCAGCCATTGGTTGAATTATTACCTGTGCCCTTTGATCAACCATCCTGGCCGTGCCCATCATCTCCCGGTAGGCGCTGCGCACCGAGCACTCATCTGTCAAGGCCAGGCGGACGCCACCAACATCGCTCTTGTGCACTATCTCCGATGAGCGCACCTTGAGTACAACTGGATACCCTATTTCTGCGGAAGCCTGTACGGTATCCTCCTCGTCTAGCGCCACGCGGCAGGGAATGACAGGAATACCAGCCGCCTTTAATAGTGCCCCGGCCTCGTCTGCGAACAACAAATGCCGGCCTGATGCTGCGGCAAGTTCAATGACTTCATTAACAGTCACAGCAAACACCACCTTTTTGCCTCGTACCGTAATGCACCAGTGCACTAGCCGCCACGGCGGCTTTCTCCGGCTCGGTAAAAAGTGGTACGCCGGCTTTTTGTAAAAACTCTTGGTCCTGGCGACAGCCCAGCCAGTTACCCACAAAATTTACTATCAAAGGCTTTTGAATTCTCTTATGGGCAGCCAACAGCTCAACTGCTGGCAGTTCCCAATTTTTATGCAGGCAATAAACCGCGAGAAGTAGATCAACGTTTTTGTCTTGCAGCATTGCCTCAGCCAGGCTGCCATATATTGGCCCTCTGAACCCCAGGCCTGCTGCATCCAACGGGTTCTTGAGAACGACTGGCGGGTCGTCGCTGCCAATGATCCGCTTAACCCGGCTGATTGTCTCATCAAATAAGGCCGTAATAATGCAGCCAGCGGGCTTCAGGTGATCAATCATAACCACACTCGGCCCGGCCGTATGAGTTAGAATTCCCACCCTGTTGCCTTCCGGCAGGGGCTGAAGCGCCAGCGCTTTACAGGCAGCAACTAATTCTGAAACACTGCTCACGGTAAACACACCATGCTGCCGCAAGATATCCCGGTACAGTCGAAAAGACCCAGCCGAACTGCCCGTATGAGTCTGGGTAAACCTGTCTGCATCCATCACCCGCCCGGCTTTATATACCACTACTGGCTTTTTCCGGGCTACCCTGCCGGCAGTGCGGGCAAACCTGCCAGCGTCGCTTGTACCTTCAATATACACCCCTATAACACTGGTGGAATCGTCATTTTCCAGGTAATCCAGGCAATCTGCAAAGCCAATATTAGAACAATTCCCTACCCCGATAAATTTATTAATTCCTAACCCTTCATCTATGGCCATATGAATTACATTAAGACCAATACCGCCGCTCTGGGAAATTATCGACACCTTTCCAGGGGGTAATCTAAGTGGATAAAATGTGCTGTAGAAATTTCCGTCATTATTGATTATACCCAGGGTGTTTGGCCCAATAACAGGCAACCCGTATTTTTCCGCAGTATCAACTAAGCGCCTTTCCAATGTCTGTCCGGCTTCTCCAGTCTCACGATAGCCACCAGCATTACAGATCACCCCTTTTACCCCGGCACGGCCACAGCTCTCCAGGGCCTCTATCGTGGCAAACTGGTTTAGACAGATTATCGCCATATCAACTGGCTCCGGGACATCAGCCAGGCTTTTATAAACCTTGCACCCCAGCACCTGTTGGTGACGGGGATGGATCGGATAAACCTTCCCAGTAAATCCACCAAACAAAACACTTTGCAGAATATTATAGCCTACCCGGTCAGGTGTATCAGTAACACCAAATATGGCTATACTCTCTGGATAAAAAATAGGTTGCAGGTCAACAGGCCTTGCTGTAATCATAACATCACCTCCCCAAAACATTATACTGGTTACCACACGTACTTGTAAATATAGCCCTGATATAGAATAATATAGTCATTATACTGGTAAATAATTCCCTCTTCACCACCCCAAAACAACGCCATGGACGACACAACAAAACTGATAAATAAATATAGAAAAAACCCCAGTATTAGTATTAGGAAGGTTAACCCACTCACTAAATACCAAGGTTTCAAAACAACTTCATTTATTCGTTAATAATCAACTACTTAACATGTATTGTCTAAGCAAAAAATTATACTACTCTCAAAGTTTCCTTCTCTGCTCATCCATCTGTCTCAATATAAAGCGTTGAATTTTTCCGGTTGCTGTCTTTGGCAGTTCATCAACCTGCTCAATCCACCGCGGAAACTTGTACGGGGCAATTGTCTTCTTGACAAATAATTTAACCTCATTTATAAGCTCATCATTCACTGTAACACCTTCTTTAAATACAACAAACGCCTTTGGCTTAATCAGTCCGTCATCATCCGCGCTGCCAATAACACCACATTCCAGCACTGCCGGGTGCTGCATCAGGGTAGCTTCAACTTCCACTGGCGAGACCCAGATACCGCCGGCTTTGATCATGTCATCGCCGCGGCCGGCGTAAATGAAGTAACCTTCTTCGTCCTGGTAATACCGATCACCTGTATTAAACCACTCACCTTGAAAAGCATTTTTTGTCTTTTCATGTTTATTCCAGTAACACGCTGCAGTACTTTCACCTTTAATCATCAAAATACCAGCTTCGCCAGTTGGCACCAGATTGCCATCTCCATCTACAATCTTCGCCTCATAGCCCGGCACCAACTTACCACTACAGTCGGGCCTCGACTTACCAGCCCTATTGCTGATATAGATATGTGAGATTTCTGTCGATCCAATACCGTCCAGAATCTCCAGTCCCCACATTTCCCGCCACTGCTTCCAGACAGATCCGGGCAACGCCTCACCTGCGGAAGCGCACAGCCTGATCGAACTCAAATCATATTTCTCCTTAGCCCCTTCAACCTGTAACATGGCATTATATGACGTCGGCACTCCGAAGAAAAGGGTCGGTTTATACCTGGTGCATACACTTAATACATGATCAGGCTGTGGACGACCCGGGTGTAAAATAATCGACCCGCCGGCGTAAAATCCAAAATACAAACCATTGCCAAGCCCATAAGCAAAAAACAGTCTCGCTACGGAATAAGTCCGGTCATTTTCGTTAATCCCTAGAATACCTTTAGCATACAGCTCGGAACTGTAACTCATATCGTGATGCAGGTGAACAGTGCCTTTAGGGAAACCTGTGGTCCCGGAACTATAGAGCCAGAATGCCGGATCATCCGGCGTAGTAGGAGCAGCCACGCACTCAGTGGAAAAACCATTGATCAATTCGTAAAAATCAATAGTACCTTCAACCTGCCCGCCGACTACGATAATATTTTTCAAAAACATAAGCTTATCTTTCACCTGTAGAATGTTGGGCAGCAATTCCTTGCTGACCACAACCGCCTTGGCCCGGCTGTCATTTAATAGATAACAATAATCTTCCGGCATTAACATGGTGTTGGTCGGAATTGGCACTGCACCTATCTTCATGGCGCCAAAAAAGGTATAGACAAATTCCGGGCAGTCAAAAGCCACCAGCAGTATCCTGTTTTCCATCTCTATTCCCAGAGACTTAAGCGCATTACCGGTACGGTTAACATTGTTCAAGACTTCTTGATAGGTAATTTCATCGTCTTTATGATAAATGGCTGTTTTATTGCCGCGCCCTTGCTCCACATTCCAATCGACAAAACGCTCTGTAGCGTTAAATTTTTCCGGAAAACTGAGTTCAATAAAACTCATATAAGTACCCCCCGATTAAATTAAGCAATCAACTATCTAGTAAGCAAAAATAATAAAAGAAATCTGTAGATGCGGCTAAGGTATTAACAACAAAAAATAAAACATTTTCGGCACAGTTTCATAATAACTTGTCTACATGCCATGTGCATCTTACAGGAGTAACGGTTTTAACAGTAAACTGTGGGTAGCTAACGTGATAACCTCAATCTTTATATGTTTTTTCCTGACGTACCCCCTTTTCTTATATATCTGGGCAATACTATCACCTTTAAAGCTAATAGCCAATTCCCTGAATAGAATACAAATAAGCCTTTAAGTATTGTGTCTTTGCTTCGGATCAAAGGTACGAATTCTTGAATAATTTGCTAGTTGTTTATTATTTTCTTAATAGATTAATTTTCTTTCACAATTGACTTATTAAGTTCTGCTTCCCTTTAGGATATCTAAACAATTAAAGATTGTCAATTATCATTAACCTCTCATTGGGTAATTATTATTAAAATTTATAAACATGTATTTTACTACCAATAAATACAGTTAAGTTAATATTTATAATTAACTGAAGATTTTATCGATTCTTATTATATTCTAGCAGACTAATTATTAATTAGCTCCACTAGTATACATTTAACACGAGAAAATACTTTTAGTTATTATTAAGTTGTATTAATTAATGATTACTATACTTTAGTGATTAGTCTAATCCTATTTAATGACTTTCACCTCATTACATTTAAAAAAAGTTAATAACCATATATCTTGACAACTGATGTAGGCCCCACATGATGTTTTCCTGGCAATACACCTGGACGCACCGGATCAGTATAACATCAGAAAAATGAATCCCGTCAAAAAAAGGGACTCACCTAAAGCGAATTAGATGAGTCCCTTTTACCCCTTAATTGGTCGGAGCGACACGACTTGAACGTGCGGCCTCTACCACCCCAAGGTAGCGCTCTAGCCAAACTGAGCTACGCCCCGAAATTAATTACTATATTTATTCTATAGGCTCTTTAACGAAAAGTCAAGAACAGCGCGGTCTTGATTTTGATTATCTCCTAACCTCCTCAACGGCTTCGATAATTATACAAACACGTGTCGCATCCAGACCAACGTAAACCCAGCCTGAATATCGCACATTGGCACTGGTGGATACAAGCACCAATCCCCGTCCAGGAGCATATATCAATCTCAAATATATTTAATTGCATTGGGGTGGAGACCTTGGAGCTACTCTTAATATCCTTGCTGATTTTTTCTATTAGTCTGGACAGCTTCGGCATAGGAATTGTGTATGGATTAAGAAACATTAAGCTCCCTCTCTTTTCAAATTTACTGATCGCGTTAATGACCGGCTTATGTACACTTTTAGCCATGAAAACCGGGATATATTTTATTGGCCTGCTACCCCCGTCCTGGTCTAATTATATTAGTCCGGCCGTGTTAATCGCCGTTGGAATATGGACCATGACCCAGTCCTGGGCAAAACCAGGCAATAATACCAGTACCGGTATGCGCAACAGGGCAATAAACAAACCGCCAAATAACGGGAACAAAACTCCCAAAACCTATCTAACCTTAAGAATAAAAAGCTTGGGCCTTCTCGTTCAGATTTTAAGGGAACCATCCTCAATTGACTGGGACTACTCAGGTACCATTGACTTGAGGGAGGCCTGCTTGCTTGGCGCCGCCCTATCATTAAACAACCTGGCCGGGGGCGTGGCTGGAGGTATGGCCGGCCTAAAACCGGAATTAACAGCTATTTTTACCACATTAATTAGCATCTTATTCTTTCTGGGAGGAAACTGGCTGGGGCGCAATTACCTTTCCCGGTGGACTGGTGAAAAGGCTGCGTATATAGCCGGGTCAATGTTAATTATCATTGGCATTATTGAAACTTGTCTATAAAAAAACAAAGGGCTGTAACAGCCCTTTGTTTTCCAGACTAAAATAACTGTTATTTAAGACATTAATAAACTTTGTTTATTTTTTGATAATTTGTTTTATTAAAAAATCTACTTGATACTGGTTTAAGAATTAAAGCAAGACCTATTCCGATACCCAGGGTAACCAACATGGCAGTTTGCGTATGGAAGATATAATAGAAAAGTAGGTAGGCCGTAGAAATAACAATAGACATAATCATCAATGGAAAAGCAATCTTCATATAACCAATAAAGCTAATTTGGCACCCTCTTTTTTCGGCCATACCGATAACTACCACATTAGCAGAGGCGCCGATGATTGTTCCGTTACCACCCAAACAGGCGCCCAATGACAATGACCACCAGATAAAGTTCAAATCAGATATTCCACCCAGGCGACCCATATCCTGAATTAAAGGAATCATCGTGGCAACAAATGGTATATTATCCACAAAAGCAGAAGCAATTGCGGAGATCCAAAGAATCAGCATACCGGTATTCAAAATGTTGCCGCCGGTAACATCTAAGGCCCATTTAGCTACGGCCTCAATGACCCCTACCTCTTCCAAAGCACCTACGATTATAAAAAGACCGACAAAGAAGAAGATCACCGGCCACTCCACCGCCTGCAAGGCATGCTCCGGATCATCTCTGGTGATTAGCAGCAGCAGGCTGGCGCCCGACAGGGCTATGATGGACGACTCCAAGTGGACATATTGGTGCAGCATAAAACCAAGGATGGTCAGCCCAATAACCAACAAACACTTACGTAAGAGAGCCGCGTCTTTAATCTCCTCCCGCTCGTTTAACTCCATGATCTTGGCCTGTAATTCCGGCTGCGCATGCAGCTTTTTATGGTAAATCAACTGTATACAGAAAATAGTTAAAACATAGATTACCACTATGACCGGCGTCAGGTTAATAACAAAATCCATGAAGCCAAGTGCAGTTGCTCCGCCAATCATGATATTAGGCGGATCACCAATTAAAGTGGCTGTGCCGCCGATATTGGAGGCTATGATCTCAGGGATCAAGAACGGCACCGGGCTGAGTTTAAGCTGCTGGGCAATAGCAAAGGTAACCGGTACAATTAAGAGCACAGTGGTTACGTTATCCAGAAATGCAGACAAGACGGCCGTGACCAGGCTGAGGGCGACAATTATTTTCAGTGGCTCCCCTTTGGAACCCTTGGCTGCTTTCACTGCAAGGTACTCAAATACACCGGTCTGTCTGGTGATGCCCACGATTATCATCATCCCGGTCAGCAGTCCTATGGTGTTAAAGTCAACGGCATGAACGGCGTCTTCCATATGGATGATACCCAAAACCACTACAAGGCAGGCTCCCACCAAGGCAATAATGGTCCGGTGTATTTTTTCAGAGACAATGATAGCATATGTGATTAAAAAAATTGCAATGGCAGTAGTTAC
>JAQVGZ010000166.1 GCA_028696455.1 Desulfotomaculaceae bacterium
AATTACCGATTATGTGCAGGGAGACTTTAGGGAAAAGCTTATCGGTATGTGGAATCGGATCGATATCGAGGGAATTCAATACGCCAGGGACAACGGGTACAAAATTACTGATTTGAGCCCGGAGGAACTGGTTGAATGGAAGCAGATGTCTAACAAGGTCGTGGAAAACTATGTCAACGACATGGTGGCCAAGGGCTATTCCGAAGATGAAGTGAATGGCTGGATTAGTTTTATACAGGAACGGATCGAGTACTGGACCAATGAGCAAATAAAAGCAGGGGTTAAATCCTCGACCGGTCCGGATGAGGTCATAGTAAAATAAACGGTTTGCTTTTATTAAGATTAGGGCCGCCACCGGCAGGTTAGGCAGCAGTTGGAAAGGCGGCCCAACTTAGTTTATCTATAGTTTAATTAATAAGCTATAAGTTTGAAAAACTAACAGAAAGGCTGGCCTTTCCGTTAGTTTCCCTGTTTTTTCCGGGGTCTGTTAAGTTAAACAATAGCTAAAAGAAAATGAAAAGATTGTTACGCGGGCTTGCATTTCGAATTTTGGAGGGTCTGGAGCTAAACTAATGTGCAAAGCAGTATTTCACAGCGTTACGCCAGTGATATCTTTATTCTCACAAGTTTTTGTTATACACCATATTTTTAAAGCTACCTCTAAATCGAACTTTTTGTTAGGTTCTTTCAGGGAAAAGCCACCAATTTCACATATCTTGCTAATGCGGTACTTAAAGCCACTTGGGGTTACAGCTGCAGCCCGGGCGGCTTTTTGAATATTACCGTCGTAACAAAAATAATAGTGAAGGGATTCCACAAGTTGACTTTGGTGCTTGGCGTCGTATTTTAGCAACTCGCCTAGTTGTTCCTGCATAAAGGCCAGAAGATCCTGCTGATTGACGGCATTACAAAGCAGGCCTAATATGCCCAGGCGATCAAAAGAAATCACGGTATTTTTTTGGTTTAACCCTCTAATTACTTTTAATGCTCGCTGGGCTTCCTGGTAAGACAGGCAAAAATCCCCGGGACTATAACAAATCCGGCCTATGCCGATTGAAACGGTGAGAGGTGAAAACTGCCGGTTAATACACTTCTGGATGTTCTGTGCCAGGGCAACTGTATCAGAACTATTTCCATTGTCCGCTAAACCGGTGATTAAAATGAAATTATCGCACTTGACCGTGATCAGGCCGGGCCGGTGATATGTATTAAGCGTCAGTTTGACTTCTTCACAAAGCTGCTTCTTGAAATCGTGAGGCTTTTTTTTGACCTGCCCGGGCTGCTCAAAGAAGCGTAAAAAATCATCTATGTTAATGACTAGCACCTGATGAGTCTGGCAAAGATTATAGCCAATGTAATGAGCTCTTTCAATAATAGAAGCTTCAGAATTGAAGTTACCAGTAATTAAATCGCCGATAAAATCACCTTTAAAACGGGTCTCCACTTCAGCCACTTTGCGGTCCTGCATCATCTTAAGGGCGAAAATCGCAACCATATACTCCATGATCATCTGGTCAAGTTCAGTAAACTCACATGAGGTTTTGAGAACACTAACATAACCCAGGACTTCCTGACCAACTGAGATCGGATAAATAATACTGGTACATGGTTTCTTTGCCGATTCTGCCGGAATCAGGACAGGCCTTTTTTCTTGTATTAAATTAGTGGCCAGGTGGCGGTGGCGCAAATTACCGAAGAAATTTCTGGCTGAAAAAGATGCCTTAGCCGTATGATCATTTTCCGTTGACCTGGTGGGTAAAAAATGCGCGTACGGCCGGAAAAACTGGTCTTCTATAATTACAGTTCCGCCAATGATCTTGCCTACCGTGCAGGCGATTGCCGATATATCCTCCCCGTTTAACACCATCCTGGTAAGTCGTTCGTGAGTGGCTACCGATTGTTTTAGTACCTCATTTTGGGCTTGGAGGTTCACTTTCTTAATCATATTTATTTCACCCCCACATTCATGAAAAAATTCTCTTGGACTGGCCATCTAAAAAGAATTTTCAGAGGAGGAAAGCGACATGCTTTGATTTGTTGTGTGTTTACTTGTATAAATAATAGTTCATTATAGTAATTATGTATCGGTTGGTACGTTGTGTCAAGACTAATATAATTTATTTGGCTTTGCCAGCAATGGAGTGTGTTTGGCCACTGTTATATTTACTAGTTTATTGATGAATATTCCGTCATGTTAGACTGTTGAATCGTCTCTTAATACATGATAATTTTATAATGCTTACATTAAGTAGTTCTAATAATTTAGTTGCTTAATTCATTTAGACATAAAATTACAGGGGGTGGAATGATTTGCAAAGTCTGGACACTTACTGGAACCCGTTCTTGGAAACTATGCCGGCGGAAAAGCTGAGGGACCTGCAGCTAAGGAAATTCAAAAGGATCTTAAAGTGGGGCTATGACAGGTCCAAGCTCTACCGGAGGATGTATGACGCAGTTGGCCTGAAGCCGGAGGATATTAAAACATGGGACGATGTCAGGAAAGTACCGCTGATCGAAAAGGGAAGCTACCGCGAGGCCCAGTATAAGGAACCGTGGCCTTATGGTGATTCCCTGTGCGTACCTTTAG
>JAQVGZ010000079.1 GCA_028696455.1 Desulfotomaculaceae bacterium
ACGCTCTTCCGATCTTCCCGGCATCTCCTACACTGGCAAACTCTCTGACGGGACGGACTTTTTAAAGGGAAAGGTTGCCGGTGAACTGCTGACAGCCCTGCAAAACGCCGGGCTGCCTGTTACAGACCAGGCGCAGGTATTTGAGACCGAAACTGGTGACGGGACGTCGGCAGCCCTGCCGCATTATTTACGGGATAAAAAAGCAATCTGCAAGATCGTCTGCCAGGGAGGCAATCACTATAAAATATTCAGGCTGCGCCAGACGCTTTCAACGGCCGAAGAACTGGCGGCCGCGCCTGAGTATGTAAACGAGGACGCCTATAAAACTTTGAAAAAGGCCAGGTATGCTTTCGGTCTTCCATTTGACCTGGCACACACCGAAGCCAAAGCGTATTTCTCCCGGTGCGGTGTTGAGCGGCACATATTGATGGCCGACTTCCAGGTTGCGGGCAACCCCGCCGCCGCGGACATCGCTGCGGAGAGACTGGGGCTGACCGATATGGAGCGGAAATTGATTGTGACTTCCCGGCCCAATACAAGCGGCCAGCAGTTGTTCTGGAACGCGCCCTCTCAGTGGGACACGGACCCTGTTGTGCACGGCGACGTCCTGGCCTATATGAAAAGAGTGGACCATTTTCTGGACAAGACAGGGCTGTCTTACCAGGAGCTGGTTTTATTACTGTCGCTGAGGTTTATCGATCCTCTGAAAAAGCTATACATAAAACACAATTATGACGATCCCTCGGCTGAGAATCCGGTTATCTCAGCCGATACCGCCAAAAAAGAAATAGCCGGTCTCGATGCCGCGTCCCTGGACCGGATCCACCGCTTCCTGCGCCTGCAGAAAAAAACCGGCTGGAAATATGAAGTCCTGGATGAAATTATATGTCAAAAAAGGCTCGGCCAGGGCAGGCTCAACGACGACTGTCTGATCAAAGCCGCTGATTTAGTAAAACTGTCTGAAGAAACAGGGATTAAACTCGATGAGCTGGTAGGATTTTACGGAGAGCTGCCCCATCAAGTGTTGAATGATGAAGCTCCCCTGCCGCTTTACCACCGGGTATTCCTGAATAAAGCCGGAGCCGGTTATATCGACGAGGGCTTATTGCCTGAAAAGATTGACGGTATTAAGCCTTTGAGCAGCTTCAAAACCAGCGTCTCGGTCTGCCTCCAAATATCTGAACAGGATTTTGACAGGCTGTCACTGAACCTTCCGGACAGTAGCCTGAGCTTCGCCAACCTGAGTTATTTGTTTGCGGCTTCCAGGCTGATGCGCAAACTCAAACTAAAGGCGGAGGACCTGTTGATCCTGGCCAGACTGACAAAAATAAAAATCCAGGATTCACCGCAGGCTACTGCGGCATTTGTGGAATCCGTCAGGGCAAGCCAAAAATTTGCGCTAAAGCCTGCCGATGTCCTGTTCATGCTCAGGCATGAAGCGGCTGACCTGGCTGCGAGGGAATTGCAGGACGAAAAAATCAGGCAGGTGCTTGAGAAAGTACAGGCCGGTTTCCAGGCTGCTTTAGCCGCCAACCGTTCCCCCTGCGACCCGTGCTTGTCCCCGGATGAGCAGAAGGAAAGCCTGCGGAACCTGCTGTTAAAGCTCCCCGGCCTGGAAGAGGCCGATGTCGGGACGTTAATAGGTTTTATTGACCGTGACTGGACCTCCGCCGCTGACGCCAAGGATTTTGTCAATGATAAGTTAGGGCGGGAGGGTCTTGATACCTCCGCCGTCAACAGCCGGATCGACCTGCTGGCGGCGGCGCCCGGGCCGGACGACAGCGCCGGGGATTACAACGACGCGCGAAATGGTTTAATCAAAGCATTTGCCGACGCCCTGACGGCTTACCAGTTCAGAGCCGACAAACAGGACTTGCTTGCCGGGCAGCTTGCGGCTGCCTTCAAGGCAGACGAGGGCCGGATCAGGTCAGTGCTCAAACACGCCAGGCTAAAGCAGGCGCCCGGAGCCGGTTTGCTGGGTGATATACTCTCCTCCGACACGTTGATCGATACGGACCCTGCCAGCCCGGCGCCCGCTTTGCCTGCGATCAGCCCGGCGGCATTTCCGGAGCAGTACCAGGCGCTGCGCCTGCTGCATAAACTGCTCCCCCTGCTGGCGTCCTTCGCTTTGGAAGACACGGATATGGCATGGCATTTTGAAAACAACAACGCCCTGGGCTGGTTTGAATGGGACGCCATCCCTTTTCAAACCGGCCAGACACCGGTGGCCTATGAAAAATATGCGGCTTTTGTAGAAATGTTGTCCCTGGCCAAAGAGCTGCCCCCTGTGCCCAACCCGGCTGACGCGGAGAACCCGGTCACTTTCCGGCAGGTTGCCGGAATGCTCCTGCCCGGCAGCGGCGCCGCGAGAGACGAGCTGTTAAGTAAAATCTCCCTGCTTACCGGATACGCGCGGGATGATGTTGACGCGGCGGACCAGTATTTGTTTAACGGCGCCAGCCCGGGCTGTTACCGGGACGCGGCTGCCTGGCGATCTCTGTACAAGTGCCTTGAACACATCAGAAAACTGGGTATAACGGTGGAGCAAGCCGCCGGATTGGTCAAACCAGTGCTTACCGGTGAGGATACAAGCCTGCTGCGCCAGGCCCTGAAAGCCCGTTACGATGAAGACACCTGGCTGGGCACGCTCAAGGAAATAATGGACGCCATCCGCCCGCAAAAAAGAGATGCCCTGGTGGCCTACCTGCTGGCGGTCAACCCGGAAATGAAGGACGAGAACGACCTGTACGACTACTTTTTGGTAGACGTGGAGATGGAAGCCTGCATGCCTTCCTCCAGGATAGTACAGGCCCACGGGAGTATCCAGCTTTTCGTTCAGCGCTGCCTTATGGGGCTGGAGCCCGGGGCGGCCGCCGATATTGTCAAGGACAAAAGCTGGGAGCAGTGGAAGTGGATGAAAAACTACCGGGTCTGGGAAGCCAACCGCAAGGTGTTCCTCTACCCCGAGAACTGGATCGAAGCAGAGCTGAGAGACGACAAGTCTTTCTTGTTCAGCGAGCTGGAAAACGAACTGCAGCAAAATGAACTTACGGAATTCACCGCGGAAAAAGCGCTGGTCAGGTACCTTGAAAAGCTTGACAATATCGCCTTCCTGGAAGTGATGGCCACCTGGTACCAGTCTGATCTCAAGACCATGCACGTGTTTGCCAGGACCAAGGGTGGGGACCCGGCGCTGTATTATTACCGAAAGTTTGAACAGGAACGCTACTGGACACCATGGGAAAAGGTGGAACTGGACATCACCGGAGACCACCTGCTGGCGTTTATGCGCAACAACCGCCTGTGTCTGGCCTGGCCTGTTTTTAGCGAGGAGCCGGACCGAAACCAGAAAGCGAAAATCCCATCCAGCGCGCCGACCCCCTCAGGAAGTGAAGGAGTCCCCATCGACAAGCCCAGACGGAAGCTGAAAATCCAGCTGGCGATCAGTGAGTATGCCAATAAAAAATGGCAGCCGAAGAAAATCTCCGCGGACTGCATCCTTACGCCGGCGGTATATACCGATGATGAAAACATGTTGCGAAGAGACAAATATAACCTGATGTATTTGGAATGCGGCAACCTGGTTTGCCTTTTTCACGTGGACGTTTTTTCCGGTGAGTTTGAATACCCCTACTTAAACGGAATATTCAATATTGCCGGCTGCAAGGGTTATCCCGAATTGGTGTTCCAGGGCAATCTGCTATTACCCGACTTTCTGCCCGATTTTAGAGATACCTGGTTAAAAGAGCAGCGCTACAATGAGACGGACGTCATACCGCCCAATGAGCTGGCGGTTAAGAATGGCATTTCCTTTGTCAATTTCTACGAGATATTAAAAGAGACGCCCGGCACTTTCCGGCTGACGTATCCGCACCAGCTCACTAAAATTGACCTGCTGTCCTTGCTTGTGCAGTACTTGCTTATATATGTTCAAAATATAAAATCGCAAGCTACCGTGACCGCGCTCCGCTCCATAAAAATTCCCTTCGGCACCCTGCTTCCCTACTTCATGGAAGACAGCAGCCACGCCTATGTGATCATCCCCGGTTTTTACCAGAAGAAAACTTCATTTATTGAGCCGGGCGGGTTTGCTTCGAAGGAGGAGGTTATTTCCACGCAGTATGCAGCGGAAGGCGAACTCGTCAAGCGCACCGCCTCTGATGTGATGCATTTAATTGATAAAACCATAGATTTGATTAAGAGGTTTGTCCAGTACCAAGCTGATCCTGATCCCGAACAGCTTGCCGGGCTGATTGACGACTACCAGGAAATTGTTGCTGAAATAAATGTTTACGGCGGCTTAAAATACGGCGAAGCGTTCAAGAACATGTACCACCCGCTGGTCTGCCAGCTCAAGACCACCTTGTACAGGGGCGGGATCACTGATTTAATGAAGCGCGAGACCCAGCTGCAGCAAAATGAGAATTTCGATTTTGCATCCTATTATAAACCCGCTGGTATTGTGCCAAAAACTTATATCAGCGAGGAAGGCGGCATCAAGACCCTGTCTTATCCCGTTGAAGATATCGACTTTACCACTGACGGCAGCTACAGTTGCTATAACTGGGAATTGTTTTTCCACGCGCCGTTTTTTATTGCCGGGCAACTGACAAAAAACCAGCGCTTTGAAGAGGCCTTAACCTGGTATCACTACATCTTTAACCCAACCGGGGCGCTGGAGGGGACAGCCCCGCAAAAATACTGGGTGACCAAGCCGTTTTTCCTCACCCATAACGAAGACTATTTTAGCCAACGGATTGATGTCCTGCTGTACAAAGTCTCCGACCCGGCCACGCCCGAAATCGCCGAGCTGAAAAACGCCATTGAGCAGTGGCGGAACAAGCCCTTTAAGCCCCATGCGGTGGCCCGTTTCAGGCCGGTGGCCTACCAAAAGGCCCTGTTGATGAAGTATATCGACAACCTGACAGAGTGGGGCGACTATTTATTCAGACAGGACACCATGGAGTCTGTCGCCCAGGCGACGCAAATGTATATCCTGGCGGATAAACTGCTGGGGCCGAAACCGCGTGTGGTACCGCCCGCAGTTAAAACGCCTTACGAAACCTATAACCAGATCAAGGGCAAAGCCGACGCTTTTGGCAACGCGCTTATAGAGCTGGAAAACGTACTGCCCGATTTATCTATACTGCCCGATGGCGGCGCAGAGCTGCCGCCCGCTCCGGTGACCCTGTCCATGCTCTACTTCTGCGTCCCGCAGAACGAACGGATGCTGGCGTACTGGGATCGCATCGCGGACCGCCTGTTCAAGATCCGCCACTGCCAGAATATTGACGGGGTGGAGCGCAGCCTGGCCTTGTTCGCGCCGCCCATCGACCCGGGCATGCTGGTGCGGGCGGCCGCCGCCGGCCTGGATATTTCCGTCGTCCTCTCCGGCATGAACGCTCCCACGCCCTATTACCGCTTCAGTGTATTGGCCCAAAAAGCGAACGAACTGGCCCAGGAAGTCAGGGGATTGGGGTCATCCCTGCTGCAGGCGTTGGAGAAGAAGGATGCCGAGGAGATGTCGCTGCTGCGCAGTGAATTGGAGATCAAGGTGCTGAACGCGGTAAGAGACATGAAACTGCTCCAGATTAAAGAGGCCAAAGAGCAGATCGAAGTCCTGAAAAGGACGAAAAAGGTTACCGAGGAAAGAAACAAGTACTATGCGGACATCCCCAAGATTATTGCCAAGGAACAGTTAAACCTTGACAAGTTAAGTGAATCCCAGGATTATCAGCTTGCCTCCCAGGTAGTAAGGACTGTCGCCGGCGCCCTGGCGCTGATCCCGCAAATGAATTTTGGCGCAAGTGGTTTTGGCGGATCGCCTGTGGCCAGTGTCCAGTTTGGCGGAGTAGAGCTGTCAAGATCCACTTCGATCGGGGCGGATATCCTTAATATTTTAAGCAGTGTCGCGTCCTACGAAGCCAACCGGGCGTCAATCCTGGGCGGTTACGAAAGGCGTTATGACGATTGGAAGCTCCAGGAGCGCCTGGCCAGAAAGGAACTGGCCCAGATAGACAAACAAATTGCCGCCGCTGAAATCCGCCGGGAAATTGCCGAAGCCGACTTGAAGAACCAGGAGCTGCAGATTGAGAATGCCCGGAAAACTGATGAGTTTATGAGGAGCAAGTTCACCAACAAGGAATTGTACAATTGGCTGGTCGGGCAGATCGGCTCGGTGTATTTCAAGGCCTACCAGTTGGCCTTTGACCTGGCCAAAAGAGCGGAGAGGTGCTACCGCTTTGAACTGGGTGATGATAGTTCATTTATTCAATACGGTTACTGGGACAGTATGAAAAAAGGGCTGCAAAGCGCGGACCGCCTGATCCACGATATCAAGCGCATGGAAACCAGTTACCTGGACAAGAACAAGCGGGAGTACGAATTGACCAAACATGTTTCGCTGGCCATGCTCGACCCGCTGGCTTTAGCCAGGCTCAAGGCAGTTGGGGTTTGTGATTTTGAAATACCCGAAGCACTGTATGATTTGGACCACGCCGGGCATTATTTCAGGCGGATAAAGTCCGTGAGCGTCAGTATGCCCTGCATCGCCGGCCCGTACACTTCGATCGGCGCCAAGCTGTCTTTGGTCAGCAACAGGTACAGGAAGAACACAAACCCGGATAACGGCTCAGGTTCAGGATATATTGAGGACCCGGGCAATGATGAAAGGTTTGTTTATAATGTGGGGGCTATTCAATCCATCGCCGCCAGCAGCTCACAAAACGACAGCGGCGTATTCGAATTAAACTTCCGGGACGAGCGCTACCTGCCTTTTGAAGGCGCCGGGGCCGTCAGCAGCTGGCGGCTGGAGCTGCCCGGAGATGTCCGGCAGTTCGATTACAATACGATTTCGGACGTAATCTTGCATGTTAAGTACACGGCCAGAGAGGGAGGTTCAACCCTGCGCGGTCTGGCTGAAGCCACCTTGAAGGACCGCCTGGCTGAAATGAGGCAGCAGCTTGGACAAACAGGACTGCACGTCGCCCTCAATATGAAACAGGACTGCCCCAATGAGTGGCATTTGTTCAAGAAAAACGGGTCCGTCGATCTGAAGATAGATAAGTCCAGGCTGCCCTACATGGCGCAGACCCTCGACGCGGCCATAGAAAACGTGGTGTTCCTGGCCAGGGTGAACAATTCTGCCGGCTGTACGATCAAGCTTAATAACAACGAACTGAACCTGGCCTGGATGGATGAATGGCAGCTCTGCCGGGGAAGCAGCAAAGATATTGTTGCGGACCCGCCGTTCAGTATTGTTTTGGGAGAGCCCTTTGAACTGTCGGCACAGGACAATAATATCGAGGACTTGATGATGGTCATCAAGTATGTTTTTTGAGTCCCTGAACCCGTGATAGACGGTCACCGGCCAGATGGGGAGCAGCGTGAAACTTTACCCTGAGCTATGCGCTTGGAGGGAATAACATATGACCTGCTGGAACACAGCAGTCTGCGAAACAAACGGAATTAACATACACTACACAAGAACCGGGGGAAATAAACAGCCTTTAATTTTGCGCTTTGCGGCTGTCGTCCGATCTTTCATGCGTTCAATTGGAACAGTCATTGATCCATGAACTTGCTAAACTTGAATATTTGAACGGAAGTCCTAATGGTAATAAAGGAACTGTGGTTTATGGTAGAAAGAAATGCGTTATTCTTTATTATGGCAGGAAGAAATAAAGGCAAAAATATAATATTACTGATACAATATTTTAAGTCGGGGAACTATTCTTAAAAGTAATCGTACGAAGGGAAAGATATTAATGTTCAAGGAAAGCGTTCTGGATATGATTGGCAATACGCCTCTGGTTAGCCTAAAAAAACTCACCGGCCTGAATATTTTTGCTAAAGCAGAGTATCTGAATCCCGGTGGAAGTATCAAAGACAGAGTAGCCAAATATATGATTGAACAGGCAGAAGCCAAAGGTATATTGAAGCCTGGCATGACCATCATGGAACCTACATCGGGCAATACAGGCATAGGTATTGCTTTAGCCGGTGTTCAAAAAGGGTACCGGGTAGTTATTGTGATGCCGGAAAATATGAGTGATGAAAGAAAAAAGATTATAAAAGCCTTAGGGGCAGAACTTATTTTAACGAAAGCTGACGAAAGCATTGCTGGATCCGTATCGGAAGTAGAAAGGCAAAAAGCAAAAGATGCTGCGATTTTTATTCCTCAACAGTTCGAAAATCCAGACAATCCAAAAATACATTACCTTGCAACGGCTCCGGAGATATGGGAACAAATGAAGGGGAAAGTCGATATTTTTGTTTCCGGTTTGGGCAGTGGTGGAACACTGGCGGGAATTGGAAAATTTATCAAAGATAGAAATCCAGCCGCGAAAATCATTGCCGTAGAGCCTAAAAACGTTTCCGCCCTTTTGGGGCATGAGCCTGGATTGCATAAGATACAAGGAATCGGTGACGGTTTTATTCCCAAAGTGCTGGATGTCAGCCTCATTGATGGGATTGTCGAGGTTACAGACGATGACGCGATACAAACTGCCAGAGAGTTGGCCAAAGTCCAGGGTATACTGGCGGGGACTTCTTCCGGGGCCAATGTATGGGCTTCCATAAAAATGGCTCAAAAGTATGGCATGGAAAACAACATTGTAACAGTTATACCGGATAGGGTTGAAAGATATTTTAGCACATCCCTGATATAGCGGTTATTAGAAGCAAAGTAGAAGCAAAGTAGAAGCAAAGGGACGTTTTTTTTGGGGACGGGGTTGTTGACAACACTTCCAATCCGAGGTAATTTGTGATTGGAGGTGTTTTTGTACCAAGAAAATCCAGAGAGAAAAGCGAAAGCGGATTTAAAAGCTGCCATACGCCATTTGCGATCGTCAACTAAATTTTTTACATTCCGGATCATGATAAAGGGACGGTTACAATCCTTCGTGTTATGTACAGTGGGCGGAATATTGACAGGCATCTGAATGAAATATAAAAAGCAAATCATACTTTGAAAGAACTGGGAAACCGGTTCTTTTTTTCAGCTCGGAGGATGCGGGTTTTTTCATAATTAGCGTTTTGACTGTATATGATGACAATTTAGTGGTAGAGTTTAAGTCAGGGTTATAATAGAAACAAACCTATAAGCTCGGAAGTTGTCAACAACCCCGTCTCCTTGACAAACAACCCCGTCCCCTTGACAGACAGACTTCATGCCCTTGACATCATGGGAGATTCGATTTTGACAAATCAGATAGTGCCGAGGTAAATAGCGGTATAACGCCAGACTCAAGTGTTGAGGAAATAATACTTGCTTATTGGGAGCACTGTAATTGATATAAGCCGAAGGCACAACAAGGAGGTTTCTAAAAAATGCAAACTGAAAAAGATAAAATGTTAAACGGTGAACTCTATAATGCATTCGACCTAGATTTAAAAAAAGAAAGATTAAACGCTCGGAAACTAACCAGATTATACAATCAAACACTCGAAACGGATGAGAATATAAGAACTGAAATATTAAAAGAACTGTTGGGTTCAGCCGGAGAAAATATATACATAGAACCAACGTTTCGTTGTGATTATGGTTACAACATACATGTTGGAGAGAACTTCTATGCCAATTATGATTGTGTATTTTTGGATGTTTGTGAAATTCGAATAGGTGATAACTGCTTGATCGCACCGGGTGTGCACATATATACAGCAACTCATCCACTAAATCCAGATGTAAGGATATCGGGTGCAGAATACGGAATACCTGTAAATATCGGTCACAATGTCTGGATTGGTGGGAGAGCCGTTATAAACCCTGGAGTTAAAATAGGTAATAATGTTGTTATCGCTTCCGGTGCAGTCGTAACAAAAGATGTCCCAGATAATGTTGTGGTAGGCGGAAATCCTGCAAAAATAATTAAACAAATTAAATAATAGAATTAACTTAAGGATTATCTTGTTGAACTAACGGGTAGCGATAAAATACACAGATCAATGATTTTGAATGTGACAGAGCGATTTAGATGTAGGTGCTTGATGAGTGGTCAGGATAGATGTCAGGGATTTGTGAGAGAGCAGATTAGATGTTTTTTGAATTTTTCGAGGTTGAGAGAGTAGGTTAGATGTAAGAGTCAAATTATTGCATTTATTTATATTTAGATGATCTTTTCCTTAAAATTCATTTTTGTATTTCTGGAGCCATTTTTGCTTAGGGAGGAAATGTATGGAGATTAAAAAATACAGTAAAGCGGATGAAGCATTGCTGTTCGACATGCTTGTCGATGAGGGAGATCAGTATAAAATTATCCGTTGGCCTCAGAAATTCGCATTGCATTGGGCCTTGAGGGCAGGATGGATGGTATTCCGCGAAGCTTGCGCTTTCCCCATCACTCCCTTTAAGGTCAATGAAACGTGGATTGATATGTTAACTATTACCCATTACAGCCATGAGCCTGACTTTGCGCCATACGGACACACTTTGATTACTTGCAGCATCAACCAATTCTATTCGGATTATGATGCATGGCATGCCCTTTTTCAGGATCCCGGGGCTTATCGACGGGAAAAACTAAGAATTGGACAGGAGGTTGTCATGTCAATTGAAACAAGGTTTCCTCATATGAAGGGAAAACTCAAATTACTTGATGTGGCAACTCCGAAAACCTTTGAACGGTACTGTAATGCTTACCGGGGTGCCTTTATGTCCTTTTTGCCCACAATTGACGGCAAGATGATGGCGCACACAGGAAGGAGCAAAGGTTTACAAAACATTTTTTTAAGCGGCCAATGGCTACAGCCCCCAGGAGGACTGCCAGTGGCATTGATTACAGGGAAGGACACCATCATGCGGCTCTGTAAAATGAGAAAACAACCATTCATATATTGATTACTGATGTACCATCTACTTCCATGGTGATTTTCGATTTATCAGGTTAACCGTTCCCGTCTTGCGGCTTTGCAGAATCAAAAAACAGCCGCTCATCGGCTGATAATGGAGGTTAAAGTTAAAATGGTAAAGAATAG
>JAQVGZ010000080.1 GCA_028696455.1 Desulfotomaculaceae bacterium
GTTTTTTCTTCCTTTAAAAGCTCCAGTACAACCTGTGCCTTGAATGCATCTGTATAACGTTTTCTCATGAGTTAATTGTATCTTAAATTTGGCCGTTTGGTTGTCTGATTTTCTGGGTCCATTATAGCTTGACCTCCGGTTGGTATTATCAATATTGCTATTATTATGTAAAAAGAAGTGTATTATTCAAATGTTCATTTCCCCGTCCACATCTTTAAGTGGTTTAGTTGATGCAGGTTGTATTATCATCGAACAATGGTTTTTTGCTGTGATAATTAATATACCGCAAAAATTAACAAGAGGGCTGAAAGGTCAGTCTCGATCCTGGCCATGTAGTCAAACCTGATTGTTACAACGCCAAACCCTAAGCTGGCGGGGTGCGTTAATTAGTAGCGTATTCTTATTATTCCACAGGGAAAACTAAATTTGGCGGAGAAGTTATTGATCTTATGGAGGCACTTAAAGCCGGCGTTGAGAAGGCAAAAAAGGATCAGGAACCGGTATAATGCTATGAGCGAGAGGCTTAACGAGTACAATCAAAAAAGAAATTTTTCAAATACCGGGGAACCGGAAGGTAAAACAGAAAAATCCGCAGAGCAGCTCCGGTTTGTCGTTCAGCATCATCTGGCCCGAGCAGATCACTATGACTTTCGTCTTGAATGGGAGGGGGCCCTTTTAAGTTGGGCAGTGCCAAAGGGTCCGTCCTATAACACGCGGGATAAGCGGCTCGCCGTGCATGTGGAAGACCACCCGCTGGAATACAGAAACTTCGAGGGGACAATCCCCAAGGGAGAATATGGCGGGGGCACGGTGATGCTTTGGGATGAGGGTGATTGGAAACCCCTTACGGACGTCGAGGAAGGACTCAAAAACGGTTCGCTGAAGTTTGCCCTCAACGGCAGAAGGCTCAAGGGCAGGTGGGCTTTAGTGCGGATGAAGGCAAAAGCAGGCGATACGAAAGAGAACTGGCTTTTGCTCAAAGAAAAAGACGGGTATGCTCAATCAGATAGCGGAATTTCCGGGTTTGTCACCAGTATTCGCACCGGACGCACCATGGCGGAAATCGAGGCAGGGGATGATGAAAAAGTCATTCGGAATCCCTTTGAGCGAGCCGGCGTCCAGCTATGCAAACTGGTGCATACAGTTCCGGAGGGGGAAAATTGGCTTTATGAGGTGAAGTACGACGGGTACCGAATCATGGCCTTTGTTGAAGGAAACAGCGTCCGGCTGGTTACCCGCAACAACCATGATTATACGGACCGGTTTGGCGCCGTCGCCTCATCCCTGCTTGATTTGGCTGCCGGCAGGGCAATGGTGCTTGACGGTGAGATGACAGTCACGAACGCAGCAGGCGGGACGGACTTCCAGGCTCTGCAGAGTTACCTGAAAAATCCCCAGGCCCATAACCTCACCTATATTATATTTGATCTCCTGACGCTGGATGGCCAGGACATGCGGTGGCAGCCCCTGACCCAAAGGAAAGAAACCCTTCTGTCTTTGATGAAAGACGCTCCTCATAACCTCCATTACAGCCGGCATGTCCAGGGAAATGGGAAGGAAAGTTTCAAAGCAGCCTGTGCATTAGGCCTGGAAGGAATCGTCGGCAAAAAAGCCGATTCCATATATACCGGGACAAGAAACGGTAATTGGATCAAAATGAAGTGCGATCAAAGACAGGAATTTGTAATCGGGGGATTTACGCTTTCCGGTAAAAAAACAAGCGGAATAAGCTCGCTTCTCCTCGGGGTGTATGACGATCATGAACTGGTTTATGTCGGACGTGCCGGCACGGGCTTTAGCGAATCCGTGATGAAAGACTTAGAGATAAAATTTGATAAATTAAAAAGATTGAAGACTCCCTTCAAGTTTCCGCCTAAACCTAAATCCAATGAAACAATTACCTGGCTTGAACCTGAGCTAATTGCGGAAATTAAATTTGCCGAATGGACCAAGGATAATCTCTTAAGACAGGCAAGCTTCAAAGGTCTGCGGACGGATAAGAAGCCCTGCGATATAAAAATGGAAAAGGCGAAAGACGAGGCTGGAGAATTGCCAAAACAATCGGAGAAAAACGAAAACAGCATTATTATCGAGGGAATAAAGATTTCTAACCCCGATAAAGTGATGTTTGATGACCCTGAAATCACAAAAGCCGATGTCGCCCGCTATTATGCACAGGTGGCACAGCGGATGCTGCCCTATGTGCAGCAGCGCATTTTAAGCATTGTGCGCTGCCCCAAGGGGATATCCGAGTCCTGCTTTTATAAGAAGCATCCCGGTGCGGACAACAAGGGGATTGCAATATTGCCGGTGCTGACCGGTGACGGAAAAACCGGGGATTACTTCTATATTAAAGATAAGTCCGGACTGATATCCGAAGCACAGATGGGCACAGTTGAGTTTCATATCTGGGGCAGCCGTGTTGATGAACTGGAGAAGCCGGATATGCTGGTATTTGATCTGGATCCTGATCAGGGCATGAATTTGGCCCGGGTGCGCCGGGGTGCGCGAGACCTTAAATCTATCCTTACTAAACTTTCGCTCAACTCGTACCTTAAGACCAGCGGCGGTAAAGGGTACCATGTGGTCATACCGCTGAAACCTGCCGTTTCGTGGGATACTTTTTACGATTTCGCCCGGCGTGTTGCCGAAGTTATGGAAAAGAAGTGGCCTGACCGTTACACAAGCAACGTCAGAAAAGCCAATCGGGCCGGTAAGATATACATAGACTGGATTCGCAATGGCAGAGGGGCCACAAGTATTGCGCCCTACTCCATCAGGGCGAGAAAGGGGGCTTGTGTATCTATGCCCATCGCCTGGGATGAGCTTGATACGGTTGCCCCCGATGGCGTTAATATGAAGGACGCGCTCCTGAGAATCGGCCGCGATGATCCCTGGAAAGACTTTTTCCGGAATAATCAACAGCTGAAATCATAAGCCTGCCGCCTTGCCCGCCACCACGATGGCCAGCACCATTCACAATATCCGTCGAAATCAGAGATCGTCCGGCATTGGTGAGGGTACCATACTGGAGGTATCCCAAGCCGGTCCGGCGGAAACAAATAGGAGTATAGCTCTCAGAGTTATGGACATACACTTAAACTAATATGGAATTAAAGGAATCAGCTTTACCTTAACGCGACAATTGTTATTCCTGGATTATAGTTTTCTAAATCACAATCCCTGTTTATGCGAGGGCAGGTGTCAGCGGAGACCCTTGAACTGTTCGCACGAGCACGACTTCAAACAAGCATGGCTGCCTTTGCCGTTCTTAGCCCACCGAACCCGGACTATAAGATGTTAGTGAGTGCAATTGACGTACCAAGTCTCATCGTATTTGGTGATAAAGGCGTGGTTTCTTATTTGGATGTGACCAAAGTCTCCCCAGCGAATGGATCTGCATAATGCGATCAGAAACAAATAGCAAAACACCCCTATGATAGTTTGCCGATTTCATGCATAGGAGTGTTTTGTGCCCATTAACTAATCTTCGTATACGATGACCACTTCTTGGGTGCTATTGATCCAGTCTACTTTACAGTTGAGATTTTCTGCTGCAAATCTTATCGGCACAAAGGTCCGGCTGTTTTGAATGATTGGGGCTACATCCATCTTTGTTGCAGCGCCGTTTATTTTGATATCATTTTTATTCAGCCACATTTCCACCTGGTTTCCCCGGGCGTTCAGAGTAATCTTCTGCGTGCCCGCTTCCCAGTTTATCGTTCCTCCCATAGCTTCAACAATCGCTCTTATGGGAACCATTGTCCTGCCGGAAATAATCAGGGGTTGGGTGCCCCGGCCCGGATCAATTTCTTGATTTACCCCGTCAACGCTCATATAGGGGCTTTCCAGCTTCAGCAGTATGAAGTGCTTGAAGCTGCCGGGCTTATAGGTCTGGTTGCCGGTTGTTACAGTAAAAGTGGCGATGGTGGGTCCCAGCTTTTCCTCTATGCCATCAAAAGGCTTGGCTTCAGCCAGAACTGGCTTCACCGTATAATAATAGGTCGTCTTGGGTTCCACATTCACGTCCGCGAAGGAGGTGCTGGTGATATAGAAGTCGGTAACGGAAATCCCCAAGCTACTTGAGGAAGTAGACCGGAAAAGCCGGTAGCCCAGACCGGAGGTCGGCTGCCAATTAATCCGCGTGCCCGATTCAAAAGCATCCGCGCCGCTGCCAGTGGAGGTGGTTGGAGTAGTTGGAGTGACCGGTGCCGAAGTCGATTTGCTGGCACTCCAGGTCCATATACCATTATCATTGGTTGAAAATGTACCATTTGCAGTGATCTTGCCGCTAGCGTCTACGCTTAAAGTGCCGGTATAATCCTGATGCAAGTTTTGCCCTTCCCACATCCTTGTAAAGGTAATGGTATCTCCGCTAATCCGTCCGTTGATAATCCTTTCCGTTTTGCCGGAGTCAATATGAGCCGTTCCGCTGAATTCGTTTCCCGACTGACTAGTTATATCAATAGTGCCTCTCAAAGCGGTTGCAAAAGCAATATTCCATTTCCCGGTCAAATCATAATGCGTGGAGGGGGTCGGAGTAACCGGAGCAGGCTTGGTCGATGTTGACATGGGAGTCGATTTGCTGGCACTCCAATTATATCGACCACCATCAAATGTACCTGTTATCCTGGCATTACCGTTAGCGTCCACGCTTAAAGTGCCGGTATAATACTGAAGGGTACCTCCAATACAATGCCTTGTGAACGTGATTGGTGCGTATAGCAGTATCCGGATCACCTCTCTTTTACTGGAATATCCTCATATTGTTATTAGGATCAATATAGTGCCCCCCGTTGTCAAGACACATTCGGATAGGCTCCTCAAAATGAGACACGCAATTTTTTAGACTACCCTCAGAGTCTGATTTCTACTGGCGGGAGCAACCCTTGGTTGTACAAGTTATTATACTGCTCCGGACTTAAATATCCCAGGCTGCCATGTATTCGCACCTTGTTGTAATACTTTACATATCGCTCCAGCTTCGTCACTGCAAAATGTCAGCTTCCGATAACCATAGTTATAACCCTCACCTGCAACGATTTTTTTCAAGAGATCCTTAAGAGCTTTATCATCGTATTTGGCTCCATCAAGATCTAGCTATGTTGATGACAGTTTAACGTTAATATTACTTTTTTGTAAGATAATATTATGATATAGAAAATTATCACTGAATAGTTGTATTGGGTTAGCCCTTACGACCTTCCGCCCTACAGTATTTAAGGAACGGGGCACGCTTTAGCCCTACAACGTACCCCCGGCCACTGCAAATGGCTTAAAAGGAGTTTGAGATTATCTGCTTAGCGAGGTACTATAATGAAAAACGAAAACATACTTAAAGGATACAGGACAGGAATATGGTTTATCCTTTTATCCTTATTGATTTGCTTGCTCGTTGCACTGCTTTCCGGCAGTCTGCAAATCAAGCGGAATATGAGCGCTGGTGCGCCGCTTGATGAATTTAAGGCATATCTTGATGAGCGCATTCCCGCCCTGATGAAGATGTATGGGATTCCGGGATGCAATATAGCGCTTGTGAAGGACAGCGAAATCGTATGTACTGAGGCATATGGTTATGCAGATGTGGCAAGCGGCAGAGCGTTGACGGTTGATACCCCCATGAGTGTTCAATCCATTACAAAATCCGCTACAGCTTGGGGAGTTATGCGGCTTGCAGAAAAGGGCTTGATTGACCTGGATACTCCTGTTTTGCAGTATCTAAAAAGCTGGCGTTTTCCGCAGTCGGACTATCCGGCAGGAAGGATTACGACACGGCAGCTTTTAAGCCATACCGCGGGGATGCCATTGGGCGATTTCACCAACGTTTATGCCCCCGGCGAGGCAATGCCCTCTACCCGGGTCGTGATGACAGAGGAGGCGGTATTGACACGCGAACCGGGGACGGGATTTTCGTACTCCAACACAGGCTATAACCTTCTGGAGCTTCTGATTGAGGATGTTTCAGGTCAAAACTTTTCGGAATATATGCGCACGGAGATTTTTCTCCCTCTGTGCATGGAAAGTGCCACCTTTGACATAGACACAGCTGCAACGCCTTACCCGCCTACGGGATATAACCTTAGCGGAGAGTCAGTGCCGGTGTACACGTATCCCTCAAAGGCTTCGGGCGGTCTTTTTGCCACAGCCCGCGATATTGCTCGCTTTGCGGCAGCGGGCTTTAGAGAAAACCCTGTTCTAAGTGCTGAAAGTATTGATCAGATGTATCAACCGGAAAGTAGTAAAATCGGAATTTATGGTTTGGTGTTTAAGGGCTACGGGCTCGGCCACTATCTCGAAACGTTGCCGAACGGATTGCGCAGCGTTTCTCACGGCGGACAGGGTAACGGCATCATGACGCATTTTCAAGCTGTGCCGGAAACAGGCGATGCTATCGTGATTCTCACAAACAGCCAAAGGAGTTGGCCGCTTATCGCATATATACTCAGTGATTGGGCACAGTGGCGTGCGTTTCCGTCTGTCGGCATGGGACGTATTATCTGGGGGCATTACGGACTCTGTGCGGTTATTGGTATGCTACTCTCGGCAAGCCTGCTGTTGCTATTGCGGCTGCCCTTAGCCTTTAATCGGCAAAAGCGAGCCGGATTCAGGCTGCTTCGGGTTGGGACGGCATCTATTCTGCTCGGAATTCTGATCTGGTGCATTTGCCAGAAGTATTTATTTGTAACTTCGGTTTTTCCGACTCTGGCTATGTGGCTTGGAGGTGCAGTTTTAGTGTTCTCCATCACACTGCTGTTGCCCGTGTTGTTACCAGCACTCCTAAAAAAGAAGGATAAACAATAATAGTGGATTTAAGATCATCAAAAAATATGACGATGACCCGGCTCTCATCTATGAGGAGTATGTGCGCAAGTTCTGGGCAGAAGCGCTTCATTAAAAGAGGATTTGCATAATGAACATACCTCCGGAGATTTTAGAGTTTGCTTGCAAAAGAGTGGAGAAAAAAGCAGGTTGTACTCTTCCATTTAGATTAAGAGGGATTACAATAAACCGTGGCTTAATAAAAGCTACCATGGAAGTATTAAATGATTGCCCAGGAAAAACACTGCCACAGAATTGCCGAAACGATTTAAGGGCAAGAACACCCGATGGCTTGGATCGTAGAATTAGGGAGGGAGTTATAATGAAAGTCCTCGTTTTTGGCGGGACTGGGTTTATAGGGAAGAATTTATGCAGTGAATTACTTTCTGCCGGCTATAAAGCATGTATTGTTAGCAGGAACCCAAAAAAGGCAAAATCATTGGCAAGCGGGGCAGAGGTAGTGGAATGGAATAGTTCTGCCGGTTCGCTCCCTGTAGAGTTGTTGGAGGGCGTCAGCTTAATAATAAATTTAGCCGGGGAATCTATTGGAAATCGACGTTGGACCCGGTCAGTAAAAGAGGAGATCTTGTATAGCCGAGTTCGAACCACACAAGCTATTGTGAATGCCATCAAGCAAAAACGGGACGCACCCAAAGTATTAATTAACGCCTCGGCTATTGGATTTTATGGTCCCCGCGGGAATGAGGAAATAACTGAGAGCACTCCGGCTGGGCGGGATTTTTTAGCTAAAGTATGCCGGGTTTGGGAAGAAGAAGCATTTAAGGCTCATACTGTAGGGATTAGAGTAGTTGCTGTCAGGATAGGTGTGGTAATTGGCGGCGAAGGAGCGATTGCCCGGATGAAGACTCCTTTTCGCTTTTATATAGGGGGGCCTCTGGGAACAGGAGCCCAATGGATATCCTGGATACATATTAAGGACTTGACAAGGTTGATTCGGTTTGTGGCAGAAAATGAAAACATTAATGGCCCGGTAAACGCTACTGCGCCGGAGCCAGTTAGAATGAAAGAATTATGTAAGGTTTTAGGTCAGGTAATGGAAAGACCCTCATGGTTGCCGGTTCCTGATTTTTTGCTTAAAGTGGTTTTGGGGGAAATGTCAGATATGTTATTAAACAGCCAGCGGGTTTTACCAAAAAAGATTCTCAAAGAAGGTTTTGAATTTTGGTATCCAGCCCCCGAAGCAGCCCTTAGGGATGTTATTTGCAGGCATAACGGCGTCTAGCGGCAGCGTTTGCTCATCTTTTCAATAAAGAGGGTAGTTTTATGGGAGAATTGTTTTTTACACAGGTTGCATCGCTATGGGAGCCGCAAGTACAACAAATCTACTTCCATTCAACCATCGGAAGGTCGCAGCGCACAAGCGCGTGGGACCGCAGCTTGCATTGTACAGCATGGATTATTTACCCATATATTAATATAAATGAATGTTAAGGAGACGGAATTATGGGTAAAGACTTGTCAAATGAGAACGATTGGGACGAGCTTGATACGGTTGCCCCTGATGGCATTAATATGAAGGATGCGCTCCTGAGAATCGGCCGCGATGATCCATAGAAAGATTTTTTCCGGAATAATCAACTGCTGAAATCATAAGTCTGCCGCCTTGCCCGGCAACCACGATGGTCTGCATTCACGAACCAGATAATTACCCGTCTGAACGCCTGCGGGCCACAATGGCCCCGTGAACAGGTTTCCTCCTGTTTCCATGACAGGTGGTGTTTGTCCGCATGCCATAAAGTGGTCCGGCACGTGCCCATTGTGCCATTGGGGCGTTTCGGTACGGCCACCGGCATGGCCGCAAGCCGTTTACAATACAGTTGCGTGCGGTGGAAGGAGAGGCGCAATACATCATTTCTGGTGACGATTATCTACATCATAGCAAAGCTTAATTGATTAGTTCAAGATACAAAAAAGGGAAGGGGTTTCAATGGGCAATCAAAGCGAGGTTCGGAAAAATTTTGGAAAAAGGGCTTTAGATTATAGATTGAGCACTACTCATAATAACCCGGTTGATCTTGAGAGAATGATTAACCTGCTAATACCTCATCCGGACGCCATTGCCCTGGACGTTGCCACCGGAGGAGGGCATACGGCAATTGCTCTGGCCGGTTGCGTCAAAAAGGTGGTTGCCATTGATATAACCCCGGAAATGCTGGCAGAGGCGGAAGTGGCAGCGAAGCAATCCGGTTTAAAAAATATTGTGTTTCAGATGGCAGATGTTCAACACTTGAATTTACTGACGGCCAATTTGATATAGTTGCCTCAAGGTTTGCTGCCCATCATTTTTTTGACATAAATAAAGCCGTTCATGAAATGTGCAGGGTGCTAAAGCCGGGAGGGAAATTATACATACTTGATTGTTCGGTCTTTGATGGGGATGAAACAGAAAAGGAAATCAATCGTATCGAGTATTTACGAGACAGTTCACACCGGTGTTCCTATTCGCCTCGTCAGTGGCACCATATATTAAATAAATTGCCATTGACACTTAAGCAAACCTCTCTTTTAAGGGAACAATACAGATTACCACAGTGGTTTGACAGAATGGGAACGGACCGGAAAAATCAAAAAGAAATCTTTCAAATACTTTATAACTTGTCGGAAGATAGTAAAATCCTTTATCCATTCGGAGATGATTACATAACCACGTACCGCTATGAGATTTTAGCAATCAAAATCTGAGAGGGCAAATGGTATTACATTATCTTCTCCCAGGGTAAGGTTGTGGCACTGATCGAAGCCCTGCCCCTGCCGCAGGGGGTGACCCGCGGTACGGTTGAATTGAACACATCAGAGGTCCCCTACGGCATAACGGTTTATTACCATCTGGAGGATGATACAGCCCGGATTGGCGAAGAGCAGTTTTTAAGGAACTCGCTGCTGCTTTTTGCCCTGATTGACAATGCTGACGAGGTGAAACACATCGGCCATTGGAATAACCGGCTGCTTTCCTCGACTCCCTTTAGGTTCACATATACTCGTGCCGATGCCGAGGGGATTGCCGGTGGTGATGTGCGGCAGTTTGCTGAGCATCAGGAAAGCCTTGCCGAATTGATTGATTTAATTCAAATGCTAGGCGCCGGCAATACAAAAAGCACCTGTGCTGCGGAAAAAAAGGAGTCGCTCGATAACCAGACAGCTTTGTTTTAATGAAAACAATTTTAACCTGATTTTTAAGTACGGTGTGGCGCAAAGAATATTTTGAACACTTTTGAAGGGACCTAAGGAAGAGTACAAAAAACTGCCGCCGGCGAGGGGTGGTTATGATTAATCACAACCAAAAGCTCCGCAATATTTACGTAATTGAGTAGATATCTTGCACATCCATAAATAAAAAAAGGTTTTTAACATTTACAGAAGAGATAGCCCAGGAGATGGATTATTAAAGAGGTAATTTAAGGCGTTTTTTGGAGAATATTTAAAGGGGGTTCGCCTGTAAAAAAGTTGCTAACAGTGTTGATTCTAATGGCTGTTATGGTTTCAGTCGCCAACCGTCAATAGCACATTGTACGCCGGTACACAGAGCCAAGGTGTCAATAAAATTAACGTGACGCCGTCTTTAGCGTCGCGGTCTTCCTGAGGTGTCAAGAAACAAGGGTGTCGGGGTACTTATGAAGACGCGTTTTACATTCTAGCCGGCGACGCCCTTCAGAAAAAATAAGAGCAGGTTTGAATTAATGAAAGCAAAGGAAATGAATTCTGTTGCAAATCCAAAAAGGATGCTACATAATGAACCACAAAATTCTGTTGCTCCCTGGGACCGCTCCCGGTTGCGCATGAGCCTGGGGCGATAGCCAATAAATTCAAAAAAATTATTGACAACGGACGACGAATGCGTTAGTCTAGGGTTGACTAATGTATTCGTCATTTTTTGAGAGGTGATTTTGTATGAAAAAGAACCTGCCAAAGATTACAGATGGGGAACTAAAGGT
>JAQVGZ010000081.1 GCA_028696455.1 Desulfotomaculaceae bacterium
AACCGGGAGAAATCCTGGTGGCGCCCGCTACAGCGGCCAGCTGGACGATGGTGTTTAACTCGATAGTTGGGGTAATCACAGATGGCGGCGGTTATTTATCACATGCTTTAATTGTCGCCCGGGAATTCGGAATGCCAGCAGTTGTCGGCACCCAGGAAGCTACCAAAAAATTAAAAACAGGACAGAAGGTACGCATCGATGGTACCAAGTGTGAAGTATATATTTTAGACTAACAGCATATTTCCTAAAACTCCCAACATTTTATTATTTCCATCCCCTACAGCAAGTTCGTGGGGTCGTTTGGTAAAAATTTTCGGACAAGATTTATACAACTACCCAACACCCCAGGTGCTTGCTTAGACTTATGAAACGATCTTGCTTCAGCCCTTAAATAACTTTTTAAAACTACAAAGGAGCAAGACATTTAATGAATAAAAACTATACTTTTCTTGGCTTTCAACCAGAATGTTTTATCTGCTGGCTAAGGAGAGGCCATGCAGCGATAAAAAACCTGAGTGATAATAGACACCTCCAATTGAAAGTAATACAAGAAGTGGCAAAGCGTTTGGGCCAATTGCCATTGGGTACTCCTTATGACCCGGCTTTTATTTATTGGTTTCAAAAATATATTAGTCAAGTCACGGGAGGAAAAGATCCCTGGGGTCAGATCAAGAAGAATTTAAATCAAATGGCGCTGCAATTCTACCCTCTCTTGAAAGAGCATGTGTCAAGATCTAGAGACCCACTGCTAACTGCTGCTATATTGGCTGGTGCAGGAAACATTCTGGATGAGGTTGATGGCTCTAATTTCTCTTTAGAAAAATCAATAGCCTCATCCTTAGAAGAAGGCTTTAAATATGCCGACTATCAGGAGTTTAAGAATTTACTCTCAGGATCACGACGGGTCCTTTATGTTGCTGATAATGCTGGTGAAATAGTGTTTGATCGCCTGCTGCTGGAGGAAATTAGTAACCATCAAATTACTTATGTAGTAAAGGGCTCACCTTTAAGCAGTGATGTTACCATTGAGGATGCGAAATTTGCCGGTATTGATGCTGTTGCCAATGTTGTCAGTACAGAAGTGGAATACCCCCTGAGAATAGTCGGTTCTAAAGTTAAGGAACTCGCCCACGCGTTGGATAAAGCAGATGTAATCATTAGTAAAGGTCAGTTAAATTATGGTCGGCTAACTTATCAACTAGAACGTTCTGCATTTTATCTTGTCCGCATTAAGTGCAATAACTTTCGAGAAAGTTTCGCCTCAAAAGGTAATTTTGCCATAGGAGAGGTTGTTTTGATACAGCAATAAGATTTCCCCCTCAGGTAATTAAAGATGGGAGGCAAAAGCATGGGTAAACATATTTATTGGTTTGAGGAGATCGGAAAAGAACACAGGGATTTAGTAGGAAATAAATGTGCAAATCTTGGGGAGATGGCCAAGATCGGGCTGCCCGTTCCTCCGGGGTTTGCCCTTTCCGTGGAGGCATATGAGTACTTCCTAAAGGAGACGAATGCTATCGAGGATATCAAAAAGTATCTGCAGAAATTTAGCGGGGGACCCAAGACTATAAAAGAATTCAATGAAGCCAGCAAAGAGATACGCCTAATAGTCGAAGCCAAGAAAATTCCTCAAACAATAGGCAAAGAAATTATGTCGTATTATAAGGACCTTTGCCGGAAATGCGGAGCTGAAAAAGTTGCCGTTTCAGTCCGATCCGCTGGACCAAAGAGTCATCCCGGGCAATATGAGACCTACCTTAATGTAAATGGCGAATCCGATCTTTTAGAAAAAGTCAAGAAGGTTTGGGCAAGCACTTTTAACCCTCGCTCCATAGCCTTTAGAGCACAAAAGGGACTTCCCCTGGAAAGTGATCCGATTGGTGTGGCTGTATTAAAAATGGTAAATGCGAGAGCCTCCGGTGTCATGTTTACTGCAGAGCCCAATACGGGTGACCATACCAAAATGATCATTGAAGGCAATTGGGGATTAGGTGAAAGCGTTGTAGGTGGTGATGTCGTGCCGGATATCTTTTTCGTGGATAAGGCGAGTGGAAAGGCTATCGAAAGAACGCTCGGCAAAAAAGCTAGATACGTAGCCAGTAATCAAGTTGGGGCTAATTTTGCTTATACCCCTGAAGAAAAGAGTTCTACTTTTTGTGTAAATGATGACGAATTGAAAGAGATTGTTAAGCTTGGCCAAAAGCTGGAGGATTACTTCGGTGTTCCCCAAGATGTGGAATGGGCTGTAGACCAGGATCTTAACTTTCCCGATAATATCACTTTACTTCAGACGCGCAGAGAGATAATGGCCGTTAAAAAGAGTCCTGTTGACCAGACATTAGATTTCATAATGAGAAGGTAAGGATGGGGAAAAATTGAGTAAGCCAACAATACAGTATGTAGATCAAACTATACGTGATGCGCAGCAGAGCCTCTGGGGTTTCCGCATGCCCACAGATATGATCAGTTCCATTGCCCCGGTAATGGACCGAGTTGGATACGAAGCAATAGGAGTTAATGGTGGGCGCGGTGCTGTTGTAGCCGCCAAATATCTTAAGGAGAACCTTTTTGAGAGGTTTAGGCTTCTTTCTAGATTGATGCCGGGTAGTATATTAAGGTCTTCGTTTACCGCATGGGCCGCATTTGGGTTTGATGTGGAACCTGTTGCTGTTACCGAACTCTGGATCAGGCGGGCGGTTGCCAGTGGAGTAAAGAGTTTTTGGATTTGTGATTATCAGAATATGATGGACAGACTTAACTATCTTGTTGGGGTAGCCAAAGAGGAAGGGGCTCAAGTCGTAGGGGGGCTGATGTATGCATTAAGCCCGGTTCATACCGATGAACTTTTTGCCGAAAAGACCAGAAAACTGGCAGAACTGGATGGCATTGATATTATTCAGCTTGAAGACGCCAGTGGAGTGCTGACGCCTGAGCGTACTAAAACCCTAATGCCGGCGATTGCAGCTGCGAGTAAAGGAAAGCCAGTTGAATTGCATTGTCATTGTAACGTAGGATTGGCTGCGCAGTGTTATGTGGAGGCTATGAAATTAGGTATTAAGACTCTACACACCGCTGTTTCTCCTCTAGCTAACGACACTTCATTGCCTTCGATAGAAAACACTATTGATAATGCACGCTGTCTTGGTTTTTCCTCAAATATTGATGAAGAAGCACTAAAAACTGTTTCTGAGCACTTTAGAAAAATAGCCCAGGAAAGAGGGATGAGAATAGGAGTTCCATTAGAATATAATTTGTGGAAATTCCAGCATCAACTTCCTGGGGGCATGATGGGTACTTTAAGGAACCAACTGGCTGAAATAAAGCGGGAAAAACGGCTTGATGAAGTGCTTGAAGAGGTAGCCCGGGTTCGTGAGGACTTTGGGTATCCCGTCATGGCTACACCCTATTCTCAATTTGTTGGAGTGCAAGCACTCTTTAATGTTATTGGAGGAGGACGGTATAACGTTGTTTCTGATGAGGTAGCCATGTATATGCTTGGATTATATGGAGAGGCGGATGGGCCTATTAACCAAGATGCAAAAGACAAAATATTAAATTCAGCTAAAGCTAAAAAGTTAGCAAAGTGGAGACCTACGGAAATAACCATAGAAGACCTGCGAAAGCTAGAACCCGGACTTGATGATGATGAACTATTACTTCGGATTGCACATCCTGACGGAGCTTTTAAAGAAAGACTCAATATTTTATTTGGGAGGTAATAAAACTGGCTCAAAATATTGTTCTTATTGGAACACTTGATACAAAGGGGGAAGAGTCCCTTTATGTAAAAAAAATAATAGAAAAGAATAACTTTCGGGTTATCTCAATCGATATGGGTACCGGCGCCCGGGGCGAGTTAGTCTTTGAACCAGATTATCCCCGGGAAGAGGTTGCCAGAGCCGGTGGGAGCAATATGAAGGAAATCCTCTCTCTGGGAGAGGTGGGTCAGGAGAACCGGATTATTGAAATAATGTCAGACGGTACGATATCTATTTGCCAGCAGCTTTATGAAACGGGTAAGCTGGATGGTATTATCTCGCTGGGTGGCACTATGGGGACTAATCTGGGCACAAAGGTCATGAGAGCGTTACCTTTTGGTGTGCCGAAGGTAATGCTCTCCACAGTAGCTTCAGGTGACACCAGCCTCTATGTTGGCACCAAGGATGTCGTCTTAATACCATCTATTGCTGATATTGCAGGCTTAAACAGGATCACCGAGGTTACTCTTACTTTGTCTGCGGGTGCAGTTATGGGCATGGCGGCTGCCCGAAGGGACAATCCTTTAAAAGCTTCGGATAAAGCAAGTATTGGCATAACTACCCTTGGCGGCACTACTAATTGTGCTCTTCAGATTAAAAAAAGTTTCGAAGAGAAAGGTTTTGAAACAGTTATCTTCCATGCAAACGGGAATGGTGGTAAAGCAATGGAAGAAATGGTTGCTCAAGGCCTGATTCAGGTGGTTTTTGATTTATCCCCAAATGAGGTTGTGAACAACCTTTACCGGGGTTGGGGTGACGCCGGTCCTACAAGAATGGAGGTCGCCGGAAGAAAAGGGATACCCCAGCTTATAGCTCCAGGCAATATAGATCATATAATCTATCCATCTCCCGATAAAATCCCCGAGAGGCTGAAACACCAATATATACATGTACATGGACCGGGAATAAACGTGTTGCGAACCAAGAAAAACGAAATGATCGAAGTCGCTAAAGTGATGGCTGAGAAGATTAATAACGCGCAAGGAAAAACAGCAGTAATAGTTCCTCTTAAAGGCCTTTCTATTTTAGACAAGGTTGATAAAGAGTTTGATGATCCTGAGGCAAACATGGCTTTCTTAAATCAATTAAAACTGAGCCTCAAGCCCGAAATTGAAGTTAAAGAAGTGGATGCCCATATTACTGATAGTTTATTTGCCGAAAAAGCGGCAGAAATGCTTCACAACCTAATGAAGTAATAGGGTATTGGCAAACTTTCAAATTCGAAAGGAAAAAAATGATAGTTGATGCCATTAAAAAAGAAATATCCATCGTTCAAATTAAAAAAGACTTAAGCCTTTATAATCAATTAGCATCTAGGTTAGGAGCAACGCACGTTAAAATCCTGGAAACGCAAGAAGTTATCCTTGATTATCGGGCTCATTATAAATGCTTGGTTCCCAAATGCCGTTATTATAATACCAATGCAAATTGTCCGCCTCATGCGCCTTCTTTTGAAAGTATTACAAAGTTTATTGCTTGTTTCTCCTTCGCTCTTTTAGTTGGACTTAAAGTTTCTTCTACAGTTGTTTCAACTTCAGGGGGCAAAGAAAAAGATAAAGACAGGATCGCCTCACGCCGTAAATTATCTCAAATCCTTAATGAATTAGAAGCGGAAGCATTCTACGGAGGGTATTATTTTGCAACTGCCTTTTCCAGCGGTAGTTGCAAGGGAACTTGGTGTGTGGATATACCATGCCAGGCTCTGGAAAACGGTAAAAGTTGCCGGTTTCCCTTACAAGCCCGTCCTGCAATGGAGGCAGCCGGTATGGATGTTTTTAAAATGATTACTAATGCCGGATGGCCGATTTACCCAATTGGAGGCCGATGCCAGCCTGATAGTATTCCTTACGGCATGTTAGTAGGAATTGTTTTTATAATTTGAGTTCATCCGGGCTTAAGAGCAGGCAATGGTTTAAGGAAAGGTTACAAAGGTTGCCAAGCAATAAATAATTGACATAAATTAGAAAGGGGCATACAAATGGAAAAGGTACAAACGCCACTAGTGCTGGGAGAATTGATTAATGATCGAGTAAAGAGAAATGGGGATAAAACATTTCTTTATTTTCAAGAACAAAAAGTCAGTTATGAGGAAATAGGACGTTATTCTAACAGATGCGCTAACTTATTTCATGATCTGGGGATAGCTAAAGAGGATAAAGTTAGCATTATGCTCCCCAATTGTCCGGAGTACTTGTATATTTGGTTTGGCCTGGCAAAACTGGGCGCAGTTGAGGTTCCGGTAAATACAGCTTATAAGGGTGAATATCTACGGCATATTGTTGACCAGTCCGATTCAAGAATTTTAGTGATTAGCTATGATTTTTTGTCCCGGCTTAAATTTATCGAAGATGCTTTGAAGAAGGTTGAAAAAGTTGTTGTCCTTGGAGATGTCCCAAAAGAAGTCGTTGATTCGTACAAAATTCCCATATTAAGCTACGAGGATCTCTTCCAAAAAAGCTCCGAGGGGCCAGTTGGTGTTGAGGTCTTCCCTTGGGATCCTTTAAGCATAATCTATACATCAGGAACCACCGGTCTTTCCAAGGGAGCTTTAGCGTCACATAAGTTTTGGATTGTGTTTACAGAAAGCTTGCTGGAATACCGCGAGGCTAGAAAAGACGATATCTTTTACACGTTTATGCCGCTTTATCACTTAAATGGCCAGTGTCTTACTGTCTTAACTGCATTGCTTGCAGAAGCATCAATGGTTCTTTCCCCGAAATTTAGCGCATCACGTTTCTGGGACGACATACGGCGCTACGGGGCCACCCAGTTTAACTATCTAGGCGGTGTTATGCCAATTTTAAACAAACAACCTCATAAGCCGAGTGATTTGGATAATCCCGTTCGTATTGCTTTTGGGGGCGCATGTGCTCAGGAAGTGATAGATGAGGTAGAAAAAAGATTTGGAATTACCTGTTTGGAAGGCTTTGGAATGAGTGAGATCGGACTTCCCATTCAAGTCAGGGCCAATGACAGAAGACGGGGATCCATGGGAAAGGTTCTGGATAATTATGAGGTTAAGTTATTTGATGAACACGATAACGAGGTCCCGGTAGGAGAAATTGGTGAAATAGTAGTGCGACCGCGCGAGTCTTATCTAATGATGACGGAGTACTACAATATGCCTGAAAAAACATTGGAGTGTTTTCGTAATCTCTGGTTCCATACCGGTGACTTAGCCAAAAAAGACGAGGACGGCTACTATTATTTCTGTGATAGAAAGAAAGACGCTCTCCGGAGAAGGGGTGAGAACATCTCTTCCTTTGAGGTGGAAAGGTCAGTAAATGCTCACCCGAAAGTATTGGAGTCGGCGGCAATTGCCGTCCCGTCGGAAATCGGAGAGGATGAAGTTAAGATCTGTGTTGTTTTGAAACCAGGGGAAACACTCACCCCGGCGGAATTAATCGAGTTTTGCAATGATCGCATGCCCGCCTTTGCGGTACCCAGATTTATGGAATTTTATGATAGTTTACCCAAGACACCAACTGATCGGGTGGAAAAATATAAATTAAAACAGGCCGGTATCACAGCAAACACATGGGATAAGGAAAAAAATAAGTAACTAATTGTAAAACATTACGGTAAAACGGCTTGATTAACTTCGTGTACTGCGGATTTTGGCGTCAACGAAAAACGTAATTATGGGAGGAAAATAAATGTATTCCAAAGCATATATTCCTTATCGTGGGTACTACAGTTCCCCATTTGTCCGCTGGCAGGGGAGTTTGCAAAATGAGCATCCCATCGAGCTGGGCGCCGCTACTGTTAAGAAGTGGCTGGCTACAAAAAACATCGACCCGAAGATCTTTGAATACCTTTATTTAGGAAAAACCGTCGGTATGCTGCATACCTTTTATGCTGCTCCCTGGGCGGCCGCCATTATGGGCGCCCCTGATATTGCCGGTTTGCATGTTCCCCAGGCTTGCTCCACAGCCACGACCTGCGTGAACCTGTCGGCGCTGGGTGTTGAAGCAGGTGCTTTTGAGACGGCCTTCTGCCTGATGGTAGACCGCATGTCCAATGCCCCCCACACGATTTGGCCCAATCCTACGGGTTCCGGTGGGACTGTAATTTCTGAAGACTGGAGTTTGGACAACTTTGCCAGTGACCCCTGGGGAGGAGTTCCCATGATCCAGACGGCGGAAAACGTGGTTAAAAAAGCCGGCGGGATTACCAAAAAAGACTGTGACGAGCTGACAGTCAGGCGTTACGAGCAATACCTGAATGCCCTGGCTAACGACCGGGAGTTTCAAAAACGTTACATGTTCCCGGTGGAATACAAAAAGAGCAAAAAGGAAACCGTGACACTTGACGCTGACGAAGGTGTCACTCCCGTGGTCAGGGAAGTAATGGCCACCTTAAAGACGGTTATCCCAGGCGGGGTGCACTCCTTCGGCGCCCAGACGCACCCGGCGGATGCCAACTGTGCAATTATTGTAGCTAACAAAGATAAGGCGAAAGAGCTCAGTACTGATAAGAACATTGAGATACAGATAATTTCCTATGGCTTCGCCCGCGCTCCCAAGGCCCATATGGCCATGGCCCCAGTACCTGCAGCAAGAATGGCTTTGGAAAAAGCCGGTCTTGATGTAAACCAGATGAAGGCAATCAAGACCCACAACCCATTTGCAGCCAACGATCTTTACATGGCTAATGAGATGAAAATTGATGTTATGAAGTTCAATAATTACGGCAGCTCGCTTATTTATGGTCATCCCCAGGCGCCAACCGCCGGCCGGGGAATCATAGAATTGATTGAAGAAATTGTGCTGCTCGGCGGTGGCTATGGCTTGTTCACGGGATGCGCAGCCGGAGATACCGGCGCCGCTTTGGTACTTAAAGTGTCCTAAATATGTTTGTTAATTTCACCCCCATTATTCCAATGGGGGTGAAAATGGTTGTTAGGTGTTTAGTACAGTCAGGTCATCCATCCGGTTAACAACTCCGGCTCCTGCCGGCAGGGCTTCCATCACCACCTGCTCCCAGGGCATCCCCAGCACTGGCTCCAAAATAGCAATCACACCGCGGTCATTACGTTTCCGGATGAGCCTGCCGCAGCCCTGTTTCAATTTCAAGCCCATGGCGGGGTAGTCCACCTCGATCTTTGGATCAAGCCCCTGCTCTTCCACCTCTTGACGCTGCGCTTCAATTAACGGGTCATGTGGCGGAAAGGGCAGACGCCAGATCACGAGAAGAGAGATGGATTCACCGGGTACATCAATTCCCTCCCAGAACCCCGCGCCAACCAGCACTGACGTGATGTCCTCACGGAAACTCCGGATCAAGTATCCGCGCTCGGCACTATCTTCCCACAGTATATTAAAGGGAAGGGGAATATCTTTTAAACCCGCTCGAATTTTTCTTACATCGGCCGGTGAGTTCGTAAGCACCAACGCTCTTCCTCCAGAACGCTGCAAAAGCGCAGCCAGTCGCCTCACGGCCGGAGTTAGCCTCCCCTCTTGATCGCCCGTCAGGTAAGGCCGGGGCAGATAGATTATAACCTGTTTATCAAATTCAAAAGGACTACCCACAGACGATCCCGATGGTTCCTTTATCCCGAGAGTACGCGCGAGGTAACTGAAGTCCCCTCCGACACTTAATGTTGCTGAGGAAAACACTACAGGAAGCTTCTGATTAAAGAGATGTCTATTTAACATGTCATTGATGTTCCGGGGCACGACCCAGAAACTCCCGTCCACCCGCTCAACCCAGACGATGGCATCTTTGCCCCTGTTCCGGCAAAACCCGGCCAGGGCAGTCGTTGCACGCTCAATCCGCTCCTCATATGCCTGTATCCTGGCCCTGGGCAGGGACTGGGTGTGCAGCTCCTGCTCATTTTGCAACTCCAGGCTCAGGACATCCAGGGCACGCCGCAGAGTATCCGCAGCTTCCAGCAGTCCATCACCAATTCGCACGGCTAGCCGGTCCGTGCGCTCATCCTGGATCGCCGCCAGTTGTAGATCCTCAAAAAACCTTGTGCTGGCTATTCGTGCAGCAAATGCCGCCGAAATAAGAGAAGTCCTGGCGCCCTGGATCCGCTCAAGAAAGGAAAGCATGCTGGTCACGTCGTCTTTGTCAACCTGACGGCCGGCTCTCATTGCTGCAGGGAGAATTATTTTATGTCCCTCGTCAAAAATCACGGCTGAATAAGCAGGCAGGAGGGGCGGCTTACCGTCAGCCGTCCGCTCATAACGGGTCCACAAGTCCTCAAAAAAAATCCCGTGGTCACTTATAATTAGATCCCGGGCCGCCCGGTAGTGTTCCCTGGCTTTGACCAGCTTGCAGAACCCGCGGGCGGAGCATTCCTCGCAGAAACTGAATTCGTTCCAGGCCACGTTTGCCCATACGCGATCAGATACATGCGGTATTTCGGAGCGCTCACCCAGGCCGGTCCTTTTCGCCCAGGCAATAACTTCACCGAGGGACCCACCCGGTTGCTTATCGAGGGCGCTTGTCAATCTGTTGACTCTTACGTCGCAGACATACTGACGTGGATCCTTGGCCATGCGGGCGTCGACATCAAGATCTAATAAGCGCGATAGCGTATTAATATCTCCATTTGGCCCGGCAAGCTGCTCCTGAAGAGCCGTGGAAGCGCAGGCAATTACCACCGGCTTTCCTACCAGGCGGGCATAAGAGATAGCCGAAAGCAAATAGGCAAAAGTTTTACCAGTACCGGTTCCTGCCTCGGCAAAGTATACTTTTTTTTTGCATATGCCACTGGCAATTTGAAAAGCGATGTAGATCTGCTCCTCACGGATTTCGTACCCATGCCCGGGCAGAACATCATAAAACACATATCCAATCCACCTGGAAAGAGATGCCGAAAAATTATCTTTATTTCGCCATGCAAAGGGTAATTTAGGCCTGGCAAAGGCACACATGCTGATCCCACCGGTTTTTATCTAGTATTACCACAAGAGCAACAGCTCCACACATCCCCGGGACTATATTGATATTGTGCAGGGTATGTCAACTTTCCCGGCAAACATTTTCCAGGAT
>JAQVGZ010000167.1 GCA_028696455.1 Desulfotomaculaceae bacterium
CACAATGGGAATTTCCCTTTAACGGCAGCCTGATTAATGTAGAACTGCCTGAACATGAGCTCTTAACGATAGTAGCCGAAAGAAAGGACCGGGCGGATGGTAAAATGGAAGCTGTCAGCTATGCCACGAAAACGATCGTTGAGCTAATCGACTTTTCTTTCTCTGAAGTAATGAAGCCGCCCCGGGTAGCTCTGGCGGGTAATGTTTTGCATGTAGACGCGCCGGAACACCTGAATATAGAGGTGGGGGCTTTTAGCAGAGAGTTTGTAGTCAGCCAAATATTAGGTAAACCTGCCAGGCCTGAACCCCGCTCCATGTCTACCACCGGATCAATGCTGCTCTATTTGCGCATTCCTGCCGGTGTGGAGGTGCAATCGAAAAATCCGATTACCTTTGTCGAATAATGGCGGTGAAATGCAGGTGGCAGTTACCCAACGCCGGTGACTACCACCATCTGCATAAACTGCGCGGCGCAGGTTTCGGGGCTAAGCTTTGCTTTATTGCCTTTAGCTCTAATTTGTAATTGGCAGTTAGGATATTAAGCCCCTAAGGAGAAGCAAGATCGCATTCGCCAATCCCTGCAAAGGGCGCTCGCGCTTATTTTACTGCAATCGCCGGAATTCCAGGTAGGAGTAAACCGCGGGAACGACCACAGCCATGCTGATGGCTATGCCCAGGATAACGGCCCCGGTTGTTCCGCTGCATACAGCGGCAACCAGTCCGAGAAGCCCCGCAAGCACCCAAATCTTCCCGCCCAGCCGGTGGGTTTTTTGCCAGACCCGCTCGTCGGCCAGCGTCCAGGGCGTCTTTATGCCCACGAAGTAGTTGTGCCTGAACTGACCCATGTAATTGCCAATTATAATGAATAAAAGTCCGATGCTACCGGTCACTGCTCTCCCCATCGGAGTTTGCCAACCGAGCGAGCTTAATATAACCAGCGCGTATAAGCCCGTCATAAAAACTACAAACACGACCTTCAAAACTCGATAAGCCCCGGTGAATTTCTGGTAATTTTGTCTGCGCGGGTCAATCGACGGCACAAGCGTCATCAAAACATAAATGCCGGCCGTCATCAGGGGAAGGCCGAATGCGCCCCAGAAGCGAGAAGAATAATCGTCCACTTCACCCCGGATATTCCAGTGGCTGGGTACTAGTTCCGGCAGGTGCGGGTACACAAGTAACCCGGCGACAAGGCTGCCGATGATCAACAGTATAATCGGCCAGTCGCTGACTAAAGCTTTGCGGAAATCAGGAGAATTTTCTTGCATCTGCATCACTCTTCCTTTCTGCCTGTTATTTCGGAGAACCAGTTCATTATTTCCTGAAAGACCGTCGTATTCAGAGAATAATAGATAAACTGCCCCTTACGCTCATCCAGGATCAACCGGGCCTGTTTCAGATTGTTCAGGTGGTGGGAGATGCTGGGCTTTGAGATGTTAAAATGATCTGCAATTTCACCGGCAGTCATGTCCCGCTCCCGCAGCAGCTTTAATATTTTCCTCCTTGTAGGATCGGCCAGAGCCTTGAAAGTTAAGCTTACCAGTCTCCCTTCCTCCCCATTTATATATTTAGATAAACATCTAAATATTATTATAGCCCTGTTCCTACAATTTGTCAATTGTCCTTGTTTCAGTTTTTGTGTTAATTGCCGGCGGCCAGGTCGTAATAACTCAAACCAGGGGGACGGTTCTTCTGGTTTGTTTCCGTCCCCTTGGTTTCATTATCGTATGCCGTGTATTAAGAAGTGTTCTTGGTTTGACGTATAGATTCACGCAAACAGCTCAACCGGGGGGATTGTGCTTAATTGACTCCTTAAATCCTAATATTTTTCTATCGCCAATGCCAAGTGTGCTATGTTGAAGGCCTATATTATTGAAAGGATACTATTCATATTCTATTTGCCATGCCGTACAATGTAATGTAAAATTATGATCAAAGGTGGGATAGTAATGTGGCAAAAGTTATCTGTGATGATGTTGGCGTTAACCGTTGTATTTTCGCTCAGTGTCGTAAGTATCACCGGCGTTGCTGATGCTGCCAAGGCCAGGTCTTTTAAAGCTCCTGCCAGTAGCCAGAATTCCGGCACGACACCGGCTCCAAGCAGCAACGTAAAACAAGCGGAGCCAACGAATGCGGCTAAAACTCCGAACGCTGCATCGAATATGAACACAGCAGCAAAATCCGGCTTTTTTAAAGGCGGTTTGATGAAGGGCTTGCTAATCGGCGGTTTGGCCGGTATGCTGTTCGGCAGCTTATTGGGCGACCTGGGGATACTGGGCAGCATTCTAGGCTTGCTGGTTAATTTATTAGCTATCGGGCTGGTAGTCGCGTTGGTCATTAAAATTGTGAGGTACTTTCGCAATAAACCCAGGTTTGATTAATCCCCGAAAACCAGAAAACCAGGGGGACGGTTCGAGACCACTGAAAAAGTACCCTTTTAAGCTGCCTTGGCGTCTACCCCAGTCCAATTTTGTCGGCTAATCAGCAAAAGCAGTGTAAACAACATAAAAAAATAAGCATTTAA
>JAQVGZ010000082.1 GCA_028696455.1 Desulfotomaculaceae bacterium
CACAATGGGAATTTCCCTTTAACGGCAGCCTGATTAATGTAGAACTGCCTGAACATGAGCTCTTAACGATAGTAGCCGAAAGAAAGGACCGGGCGGATGGTAAAATGGAAGCTGTCAGCTATGCCACTAAAACGATCGTTGAGCTAAACGACTTTTCTTTCCCGGAAGTGATGAAGCCGCACCGGGTAACTCTGGCGGGTAATGTTTTGCATGTTGACGCACCGGAACAACTGAATTTAGAGGTGCGAACTTTTAGGAGAGAATTTGTAGTCAGCCAAATATTAGGTGAATCTGCCAGGTTTAAACCTCACTCCATGTCTACCGCCGGATCACAGCTGCTCTATTTGCGCATTCCTGCAGGTGTGGAGGTGCAATCGAAAAATCCGATTACCTTTGTCGAATAATAGCGGTGAAATGCAGGTGGCAGTTACCGATCGCCGGTGACTGCCACCACCTGCATAAACAGCGCGGCGCCGAAGGTGCTTGATTTTTAATCAAGGTACCGTTTTTGAAATTGTTCCATGAATTTCTGGGAGTCTTAGCTTCTTTTAACCCCGTTGGTCATCTTTTGCTTCCTTTACCCGGGTTTCCTCATTAGTGATAACTTCATCTTGATTAACATCAAACCCCGCAATTTTACTTCCTGCCAGCAAAACCATGAGCAGCAGGATCGCTGCGCCTAAAGAATAGGGAACATTTATATGGAGATCATATAAGGCTCCACCAGCCATAGGCCCGAAGATTCGCCCGAAACTGCCAAACGATTGCATTATCCCTAAGGCCTCGCCCTGGCCGCCCGATGTATTTTTTGAAACCAGGCTCGAAGAGGTCGGGCCCAGCAAGGTAGTGCCGATATTGAAGATGGCAGTGGTTATAAACAACATAATTACATCTGGAGCCATTAAAATCAACAGCATCCCCGCGGCAGCGATCAAAAGGCCCGCCCTGATCAATTTTACGTCACCGAATTTCTTAACCAGCCTGCCGATCAAACCACCCTGAATAATGACCCCGACAACACCCAGGACGGCGAATAAAATTCCCAGCTCCCTTGGTCCAAAGCCAACCCTGTCTGCGGCGAATAAGGCAAATGTGCCCTCAAACATAGACATTGTAAAATTCATAATAAAACCCAGGAGAAACAAAATAAAGAGCGGGTTTTTTACTACAGCAAGGTTAAGTCCGGCCCTGCCGGAGGACGTATTGTGACCGGGTTCCCGAAGGGATTCAGGCAGAAAGTACATGGCAAACGGCAAATTCAGCACGGCCAGGCCCCCGGCCACCCAAAAGGGCAGCGCAAAATTGTCTTGGCCCAGCCAGCCTCCCAAAGCAGGCCCGACAATCATGCCCAGCCCCATTGCCGCCCCCAGGATGCCCATCCCCTTAGACCTTTCGGCGCCGGCGGTTGTGTCTGCAATATAGGCCATAGCAGTCGGCAGAGTGGCCGACGAAATAATACCGGATAATATTCTTATGCCAAACATCATCCATAGCTCGGACACAAAGCCAAATAAAATAAAGGTAATGCCATAACCGCCCAGGCCGATTAATAATACGGGCCTTCTGCCGATGCGATCGGATAACCTGCCCCAAAATGGGGCAAAGATAAACTGCATTACCGAGTAAGACGCCATGAAAAACCCCAGGGCAGTCGGCCCCCCGCCCAGATCAATAATTAAGAAAGGGAAAATCGGGATCACGATCCCAAACCCTACCATTACCAGAAATAAGGTAACAAACAAAACAACTATAGGTTTTAGATTTTTACTCATTCCTAAATCCCTGCTTTTAAAGTAAATTGAGACAAGAAGTCCCGCAGACTGTCATCATTGAGCACTCTGGGGGTTTTAACCTGATTGGCCGAGGCCCCTCTTAAAATCAATTCCTGCTGCAGACGCCGGAAAGCGCCGGGCTGAACCAGCTTTAACTGCAAGCTCCCGATCCGCCCGGCCTCGATACCGGCCTGGTAACGGGGATTAGCCTCTTCAAGCGCTTTTTCTAAAATTTCCTGCCATGAGCTAAGGTCTGTTATTTTTTCCGGGTCCCGGACTTCGATGAAAAATACATACCTTCCTAAAGCTCCATTCAGATCCACCGCGGTAGTATAGTCCGCCAAATCACTGCCCCAGCGCTTGGCAGCTTTTTTTAATGCGTTCAGGACAGCCGCCTCCTGGGTTTTTTCCCCGGCCAGGTTTAGCAATTGACCTTTCCTATATAAAAATTCCACTACCGGACTATTATTGCAATAATCCACCACCTTTACTACATCTCCCAGCCGGTAACGGTAAAAACCGGCATGATTTGTTACAACCACCTCGTAACTATGCCCCTTTTCCAGCTGATCCAGGTCCAGCGCAGCCGGATTGGGACTTTCCGAGTATTCCACCGGGATAAATTCGTGGTAAGCTGTCCTCGGTGTCACAATATAAGTAACCGCATTAATGCCGGCGCCTATACCGAGCATGGCCTCGGTAGCTACGTATACTGCCGAATATACCGGTATTTGACCGGTATAGCGGGAAAGTTTATCCATGTATATACTAAAGCTCCCCCCGGCAACACAGCAGACATAAAGCAAATTTGGCCACAGCCGGCGGGCAATACCCTCCATGCCCAGGTTAACTTCTTTTGCCAGCTGCTCCGCCCGCCCGGCATCAGGACGCATCCGCTTCGCCAGCCTGCTCCTCACCTCCGGCTCCAGGGGCAAATCCTTAAAGATACTGCCCGCGGCCAGGTCGTGCCTTAAATTTGGCCACTCTTCTTCCAGCAGGCGAAATAACTGTAATATAGCAGCCGGGAAAGGGGCGTTAATATAAGACAACTCCGGTTCCTGCAGGGCAAAAAGCAAATGCAGGTAAAGGGCGGTTCGCTGGTCATTTAGTTGCAATATTTCCGGCGGCGATGTCCACAAGTAAGGTGTGATCAACTTCATCGAATTCATGCCACCCGAGGTTCCCGCACCGGTGGGAACACCTCCGGCGGTCATCCCGGCCTTGACACTGTTCATCAGCATCAGCCCCCGGCCAACTCTCTGCGTGCCCGGTAAAGCGCGCTGCAACATGCCCTGGGTCAGCAGCATCATATGCAGGTTAACCACTTTCCTGCTTAGGGACGTAACCGGTATTAACTTACTCTTACCGGTGGTTCCGGAACTTAGCCCAAAATAGATAACGGGTAAAGCAGTAAGGATACCTTTTTTGCCGTTGGCCATTCTCTCAATATAAGGCTGGTAATCTTGATAAGTAGTTAAAGGGACTTGCTCTTTATAGGCTAATACTGATTTTATGGAAGAAAAATGGTACTTGCGTCCATATTCCGAGTCTGTATTTAATGCCAGTATTTTTTTTAATACTGCTTTGTTCACTTCAGCCGCCCGCGATAGGTCCGCCTCAAATTTTTTTCTGTAAGCATTGGCAGCGGCAACCATTGAAAAACCAAGTACTTTTTGCAGCATAGCCATAAAATTACTTCCTTCCCTGACAACATCAATTATTCTCCAGCTCCTGTAAATGCCGCTTTAAAAACTCAATGGTTTTTTTAAGCCTCGGCTTGATTTCTTCACGCATTTCCTTAAGCGCGTCCCTTCCCGAACCAGTCAATTCGTAAGTATGTGTCGCCAACCCTCCGGAATGATCAAGGCGTTCAGTTACAAGACCCAGTCTCACCATCTTCTGCAGCAATGGATAAATAGAACCCGGCGACGGCTTCCAGCTGCCGCTGGTCATGTTTGTAATATGATCAATTATTTGCTTGCCGTACATTTGCTTGTTCGACAATAAATTAAGCACATAATATGCCAATAAGCCTCTTAGAAGTAATCCTCCGCTTAACTTGGAGACGTCAATCAGGTCCTGATAAGGCTTTCTTAAATTTTCCATTTACTATCCCCCACCCCGCCTTTGCGTAATTGCCCGGCAAATATCGCTAACGATATCGTTAGCGATAACATATAATAGATCCGGTTTAGCGTCAATATTAAAAATATGCCAGAATTCCCGCATTCGCCCAATGCTCAGGCCGGCATGATCGCTATTACTTAATAGCTTCCTCCTTGTGGCAGCGTCCATTACTTTTTTATTTCGATCCCGCCCATAATGCTGGTGCAGTCCAAATGGATAATATGCGAAGCAGCCTGCGGGTCCCCGCTTTGGGTATTGATATTGCCCCAAATCCCGCCCGAGCTCTTGCCCATAATTTCCACCCCGCCCAGGATGGCTGTACCCTTGCAGGTTACTGCCACATCTTCCGGCAGGATCACATTAATCCCGCCCATGATGGCATTTAAGGTCAGTGATACCTCGCGTTCCGCAAAGCGGGCCTTGCGCACGTCCAGGTCGATGCTGCCCATGACGGCAGTATATTCGGCACTCGTCAGCTCCCACACTTCTTTGGTCTTCTCCACAGATCCCATGATGGCCAGGTTGCCGCTGGTGTGATGGCCGCCTTTAAACAGGATATTTACACCGATTAGGATCAGGATTACCGGCCAGAAAGCTCTCCAGAAGTAATAGGTGATGTTGAGATCAAACAAGCCCGCGTTGCGACCGAAAAAAATCACTCCCAGGCAAATCAGGACGGCGCCAGTGATAATGCCCGGCAAATCACGGTGGAGGATAAAAGTGATGCCGGCGCCTATCAGCAACAGCGGCCACAGCAGATGGAAAATATTTGCCAGGCTGATCCGGGTCAAACCGAAGTTGTTGAGCAGGGCGATGACCCCGAAAGCAATGATGATCAATCCGATAACATTACGTGCTACGGCCCTCTGCATAAATCCACCCCCATAAGCAAAACTTGTGATTACTGGTCATAAAACGCCTCTGTCTCTATCATGCCCCCGGCAATAATTTTTTATGGTCTGAACCCTTTCGGTAATCACCCTTGCTCGGAGACAATGGTTTCATACGAATGTTTCGATCGAAATTACGAACAACCCCCTGCGACACTTCGAAAGCATGAAGGTTGATTCGGCCAGCGTCTGGCATTCGTGATTATATTCAGCCCTGGAAAACGATCGACAGGCGGTCGGCAAAAGGCTTCCCTCCCGCTTTTTTTTGCATTCATCACGGCGGGAGGTTCTTCCCTTGCTTCTGATTATTGCCATACCAGCTGCCAGGTAACCCCGAAACGGTCGGTGACCCAGGCCACCTTCCGAAAATCAAGCACCGGTTCAGGCTCCATCATAATTGCCGCAGAATTTTCCGCCAGGCGGGCGAACAGGGTATCGAATTCCTGCTCGTCAAGGCAATCCACCTGCAAAGATGTGGCCCAGCTAAAAGCGGCAGCACTGTCCTTGTCCATGTCCATAGCCATGAACTGAACCCCCTTAAGCTCGAAGGTGGCATTGAGCACCTTGCCCTCTTCACCGAACTGGTCTTTGCCGAACCTGGTCATCTCCAACAATTTGGATCCGGGAAACAGCGACAGGTAGAAATTGACAGCCTCCTCGGCCGTGCCGGGAAATGTCAGGAAGGTCTTGATCTTCTGGCTGGATTCGATCATATCTCTGTTCTCCTTTCATTAATAACGTCCACTTTCAAGCCGGCAGTTGCTACATTAATGGTGCTTTTTAGGTTGCCGGTTCGTTCCCCTCACCGCGCGAGTCCTCTTTTTTCCACGAACCGGCCTCTGATTATAATTATTTCGTCATTGGGACATTAGTATCCTTGAACATTTCAAAAAAAACCCTTGCATGCCTTCCGGCAGCGGCCATTCTCCCTCTTCGGTGGTGATTTCCTCCGTTGCACCGGCAATGGTATAGATTTGAGTATTTGATTTGCCAGGGGGTAATTTTCACATTAACCGTCCCCCTGGTCCGTCCTTGGTTGAAAAGTTTACAATTTCCTGATAATATTATCAATGACAGTCCGGTCATTAGACTAACTGTAATAACCTTATTTTAAGGAGTCGCTATATGAAAAATAACAAAATTCCGGAGATTGTAGGCTAACCGGGAGGTTTGCGTAAATACAATCTCAAACACAAACCTCCCGAAAGGTTAGACTTTACTTTTAGGAGGTATAATTGCATGAAACGGGAAAAAACCGAATGGTTACAGGTGAATAAGACGGCAAAAATCAGAAACGAAGTGGAAACTGATTATAAGAAAGTTGAAGAAGTCACAAGGCGGGCTTTTTGGAATTTATATGTTCCAGGATGCATTGAACACTATTTGGTTCATGTCATGCGTTCTCACAGGGACTTTGTGCCGGAATTAGATTTTGTGATTGAAGTTGACAATCAAGTCATTGGAAATATCATGTACACAAAAGCAAGACTGGTTGATGAGTCCGGGGTAGAAAAAGAAATCCTTACCTTTGGTCCTGTTTGTATTACGCCGGAATACCAAAGAATGGGTTACGGAAAAATGCTTATGGAGCATTCTTTTGAACAAGCGGTTGCACTTGGCTACAATGTGATTGTAATATTTGGAAACCCAAACAATTATGTAAGCCGTGGCTTTAAGAGTTGTAAAAAATACAATGTTTGTCTTGAGGATGGCACATACCCAGCGGCAATGATGGTAAAAGAACTGAAGCCGGAAGCCTTGGACGGAAGGAAATGGGTTTACTATGACAGCCCGGTGATGAAGATAGACGAACAAGAAGCGCAACGCTTTGATGAGAGTCTGGAAAAAATGGACAGGAAATTTCAGCCGAGTCAAGAGGAATTTTATATTCTCAGTCATTCCTTGGTGCAGTAAGTTTCCTTTGGTAGGATAAGGGTAAACTTTACTTCTGATTCACCGAAACAATTAAATAAACACGTTTATGGAAAGCGTCTGGTAACAGGCGCTTTTTCTATACCATTTATTTGGTTTGAAAAACCGTTAGACCACGAAAACCGTACCACCTGGTTTTGCCTTAAATATAAACAAATGAAGGAGGCGATGCGAAAGTGGAAGAAATGGCTCAAGTCCTCCTCCACTCTCTAATTAAAAACCGCTTTACGCCGGTCTGAGCGGTATGGAAACAGTAGTGGACGCCTACAGCGGCACCGGTACAATAGCCCTATTTTTGGCCGGGCATGCCGCCAGGATCTACGGGCTGGAGTCATTTTATATAGAGTTTTCTTTGGTCTAAAGGTGCAAATCTATTTCATCTACCATATTATGTTATTAATTAATATGGCAAGGAGGAAGTTATACATGAGAAGTTCGTCTGATGGATATGCTCCTCTGGAAGACTGCGACACTAAAGCTACAGGGGACAGTTCCCAAAATGAGAATAGCGAAACTCAGGATACTGAAAATAGCTTATGTTCTTCAGCAGAGGCAATAAATTGCGATGCGAAGGCTATTGGTGAATGTTCGCATGCGGAAGGTTGTAAAACACGGGCAATTGGGAGCTATTCACATGCTGAAGGTTCTTTTTCCATAGCTGTCAACACATGTTCCCATGCTGAAGGCGATTCTACAATCGCAGGTACAGACACCAGTGGTAAGGGCGCTCATGCCGAGGGCTGTAACACCGAGGCCTTAGCTGATTGTTCTCATGCTGAAGGCAGCGAGACAATAGCCAGTGGAGAGGCGGCCCATGCCGAAGGTGACTTAACAAAAGCAATCGGGCGGGCCTCACATGCTGAAGGTATTTCCTCAATAGCAGGTACAGAAACCGGGGGGTTGGGCGCTCATGCCGAGGGCTGCAATACCCAGGCTTTAGGTGATTACTCACATGCGGAAGGCAGTGCTACAATAGCCAGTGGCCAGGCAGCCCATGCTGAAGGTTTTGATACAACAGCCAGTGGAATAAATGCCCATGCCGAAGGTGAAAACACAACAGCCAGTGGATATGATGCCCATGCCGAAGGTTTTGAAACAACAGCAAATACCCTCGCTGCCCATGCCGAAGGTCGATCCACAAAAGCCAGTGGAGTAGCTGCCCATGCCGAGGGTTATGAAACAGTGGCAAGCAGAAATTATGCCCATGCCGAAGGTGGAGGCACAATAGCAAACGGGGATTTTTCCCATGCCGAAGGCAATTACACAAATACCAACGGGCATACCGGCGCCCATATTATGGGCCAGTTTGGAGACGCCGGCGCTGATTATTCCTGGTTTTTGGCGAACGGCACAAGTCTAGATAATAAAAGTATAGCAGCTAAAATACTAAATAATGGCAATGCCTGTTTCGCAGGTTCGTTAACTGCAGGTGGCGGCCCCGGTAGTTGTGCGGATTATGCAGAGATGTTTGAATCATTAGACGGGAAACCCATCGACTGTGGTTACTTTGTTACTTTAAAAGGCGAGAAAATACGCAAAGCAAAGGCAAATGACAGTTATATTTTAGGAATAACCAGTGCTACTCCGGCAGTAATCGGTAACAGCGGGGAATTGAATTGGAAAAATAGATACATGACCGATAAATGGGGCAGGGTGCAATACCACGATGTACTTGTCCCGGCAGTGACAGATAAAAATGGAAAGGTCATCATCCCGGAAGACACTGAAACTCAACCTGTTTTGAACCCTGATTGGGACAATACCAAAGAATATATTCCACGGCGTAAGCGGTGCGAATGGGTTGCTGTTGGTCTAATAGGACAAATCCTTGTAAGGGATGATGGAACGTGTAAAGAAGATGGATATTGTAAACCCAATGACGAAGGATTCGCAACAGCTTCTAGTGAAGGTTACAGGGTAATGAAGCGTACAGGGGAAAATCAAGTGCTGGTTTTATTTAGATAAGTTTAACGCAAAAATATCGAAAGTACAAAATCCGGTAGAACCGGATGTCAGGCAAATATACAAAGAAAGCTGTGGAAGCTGAGCTAATCGCAGAGAATACGAAAGGTGCAAAATCTCCCCTTGACTCTCCTTTAAGGGGAGGAAATATAATGAGTCCAGGACGTGAAAGGTGGGTGAAAGATTTGTACCGGATCGGCGTGTTCTCCAAAATTAGCAAGACCACAATCAAAACACTGCGGTATTATGATGAGATTGGGCTGCTGAAACCCGCGCAAACAGACTGTGACAATGGCTATCGCTACTATACTACGGACCAATTGGTAACCCTGCACCGCATCGTTGCCCTCCGTCAAATCGGCCTGAGCCTGGATGAAGTTGCCGCTGTTTTAAATGGAATACAGGCGGAGGCAGTTTTAAAACAAAGGAAATCGGAAATTGAAGCAAGGCTTAAAGAAACCCGGGATCAGCTTTCACGTTTGAACCACTATATTTTAGAAATGAAAGAGGGGAAAAAGATGAATTACAACGCGGTGGTCAAAGAGCTGCCGGAGTGCATCGTCTACTCCAAAAGATTTATCGCGCCCAGCTATGACAGTTATTTTGCATTGGTTCCGGCCATCGGCGCGGAGGTTAAGGCCGCAAATCCAAACCTGAAATGTGCCGTGCCGGAATATTGCTTCATTGAATATCACGACAGCGAATACAAAGAAAAGAATATCAATATTGAGTACTGCGAGGCCGTGGTGGATTTTGGGGTCGCAACGGGGACCATCAAGTTCAAGAAAATACCGGCAATTACAGCAGTATCCGTGATGCACAAGGGTCCTTACAGCGGGCTAAAAGATGCTTATGCTTTTACTTATAAATGGATAGAAGAAAACGGTTATAATGCGGCCGGCAATCCGAGAGAAAGCTACATTGACGGTATTTGGAACAAGGAGGACGAAGCAGACTGGCTGACTGAACTGCAAGTGCCGGTGCTGAAAAAATAACCCGGACATCACCTTCCTCCCGCAGCTTGCGGCGTACAGAACGCGACCCGGTAAAATTCCAGCTAGCATTCGATTAGCCCCGAACTTATGGTTGACAAACATATGTACGTGTTTTATAATATATTTGACCGGTAAATTCTGCCGGTCCTTTTTTATTTATATAGGCAGGCCCCGCTTACCGGTTGGGGCCTGCCGCGATCAGAAAGGGGGAAGAAATTATGGCAGTAACCAAAGTACCGGTGGGCGCAGCCTTAAAGCTGAAGCTGAATACCGGCACGGACGGCAGCGGCAATCCGGTTTTCCGGACCAAGAGCCTGAGCAACATTAAGAGTACCGCTGCAGACGCGGATATCTATGATGTAGCCGTATCCCTGTCCGGCCTGCAGAGCCACACACTGGCCAGCATCAGCCGGGTGGACAGCGCCGAGCTAATGGAGGCCTAGATAACCAGGGGTTAACCAGGGGGACGGTTCTTCTGGTTCGGGGGTAACCAGGGCGATTTCTTCCGGTTTGGGCAAAGGGAAACACTAGCCAATTGGCTGTTCTTCCGGATAAACAGGATTAATTTGAGAAAGGGGGCGAGGCAGTTGGCAAAGGTGCTCCGCATGAGCTTTAAAAACGAGGGCGGCAACACAGTCAGCATCAGCCTGGACGCGCCGCGGGACAACGTAACCGAGGCCGAGGTGACGGCGGCGATGGACCTGGTGATCACCAAGAACATCTTCACCTCTTCCGGCGGCAACCTGGTTTCTAAGTCCGACGCGAAGATTATTAACACCACCGTGACCGATCTGTACACACCGGCGGTCTAGTGTGGT
>JAQVGZ010000083.1 GCA_028696455.1 Desulfotomaculaceae bacterium
CTCCATGCTGCTCACATACTCTTAGTGCTTCTCGTTTGAATTCCTCTGTGTATTTGTTTGCCATTTTCGCAACATCTCCTTGACCCTATTTTTGTCAAGGGTGTGCGTTTTTATTGTATCATTCCAGTTTGTCAGTAAGTGTATGGGGGATTCAGCACGATAAGCATCCAAAATTATTGGCCGTTTTTTATCCAAAAGTCTTGACCGCTAACAGTTGCTTTGAGTGCTTTTACAGTATCTGCAATAATGCGGATTTCCTGTTCATCACAGTCCTTGATTTCCTGGGCAATCTCATTTTCAAACACATCCTTCGCCTTAACCATGCTGTCGCACATCAACTCGTCCATAGAAACCGACAAAGCGCATAAGAGGTAGTCATACAGGGGACCAGCAAGGGAAGCTTTTAGATGATCATGAGGAGGCGTTTTTTTGAAAAAACCAGTTATGGTTGTTTACACTTGGAATCCTAAAACCAGTAAGTATGATATCCCGGTGATATTTGTAAAGACCCTTCCTGACCGAGGCAATAAACACGCAAAGCTTCCGCAGCCACCGGCAGTGCAACCTCAGCATGAACCGGATAAATTTGTTCCTGAACTATAACAATGCCGGGAAACTCCCCGCCGGCCGCCCGGGAGTAAGGCCTTAAGCTGCACCGCAGAAAAAGCAGAGGTGAAGGAAACTGAATTTCGAAGAATTGGAAGAAGAACTTGACCGGTTAATAAAACTCCATAAAGAAACCAGTGATCCCGAAACAAGGCAAGTGTTTAAAAAGCGTCTTTTGAAAATAGCACAGAAAATCGGTGAGATATGCTTTCTTAAGGAGACCAGGGTTAAATACTCCGGAGCGCACTCCTGTTTGAATGAAGTGAACGACAATCCCTGCCGGTAAACCGGGAGGGATTTTCTACACGCCACAGATCTCAAAAGGGGTCAGTCCCTCATCGCTTAATAGGCTGAAGTAAAATATGGATTTGTCAACAAAAAACCACCCCGTCAGCGAAGGTTTTTTGGGTATCATGGCTATTTAAAGCTGCTATTCAAAATAAAATAATTTTATTCTGTTATCTATTTTTATAAGCATCTCCACGGGGTGATATTACTAAAATCATAATAACTAACTGGTCTCTATCAACAGCATATATTATACGCCAATCACCAACTCTGGTGCGCCACTCACCCGCACATCCTTTAATTGGTTTTATGTCTCCAATCCATGGTGATATTTGAATTTCCTTAATACGATTTATGATTCGGTCTCTTGTCGGTTTATCTAATTTCTTTATAACCTTTCGAGCAGAATGGGAGATTAAAACGTTATAACTCACCTTCGAGTTCCTCCAGAGTCACGAATTTACCTTCAGCAATTTCTTGCCGTGCTTTTTTTAGTTCTTCTAGTTCCTCTAGAGATAATTCAACAGGATCCCTGCTTAAAACGTTTAAGAATTGTAATACTTCCCCCAATCTATCAATCGGCACCCTTCTCACTGCTTGCATTATTTCATAGATTAATTTCTCAGGTTTTGCCATGAAAAAAATTACTCCTTTCAAATATCATTTATTTTTTTGCACGGTAGTTTTCGAAAGGACCTAATAACCGGTCCTTCCAAAAACTACCGAAGGGGGTCAATCCCCCGCCTAGTTAATTGTACCCAAAAGATGTAAGGGCTGTTCATACATATTATACTATCGCGGAAATATAAAAAACGCTAGTACGGGCGTTGCCATCATTGACGAGCTACCTCCTGCCAGCAGGGGGTGGCTCCCGTATTGCGCGCAAGTGGCTTTCAAAGCCGCGCGCCGGTGGCTCGATCAACATCGCTTAGGTGGCACTTAGATAACATTTTTGCACAGAGGTAGAAGTAAACTGAGTCTCGAAGAATTGGAAGAAGAACTTACCGGTTAATAAAGCTCCATAATGAGACCGATGGTAGTTGTTGGGCCTGGTTCCGTCATTCCCAACAACCACCAAAGGGAGGCAGACCCTCACTCGGGTATTATTACGGGTTATTTTTTAATGCTGGTTGTAGCTTTGATCAGGGTTTTGAAAAGCGGGAGGTTGCGGGTTACTTACATCAAAATATTTTCCTGGTTTTGAAAGGTTAAAGTAAAGCCTCGCATCCTTATCCACACCCCAATCCCTGTTAGATCCGGTATCCTGAATCTTTGTGAAGGCTTCCCTGAACATGGTGTTGTGTGCTTCTTCCCTGTTTAAAAGGAAGTCTATCATTTGCCGGATATGCTTGTCATTAATCTGGCGGTGGAGGTATTCATAAACAACCTTTGCCCGCTGTTCCGCGGCAATATTTGACAGTAAATCGGCCGGCAGGTCGCCTGTTACATTGACATAAGCAGCAGTCCAGGGGAACCCTGAAGCATTAGCCAAAAATGGGTTTAAACCGGTCAGCACTTGGCTTTCAATTTGACCCGATTGAACCGCTTGTGCATCAACTTCGTGGCCGTTTAAAAGGTTTACTGCAGTTGCAACCATTTCCATGTGACTTAACTCTTCTGAAGCGATATCCATAAACAGGTCTTTAATCTCGGGATCTTTTATTCTAAAACTTTGGGAAATGTATTGCATTGCAGCCTTTAATTCCCCTTGAGGCCCCCCCAGTTGCTCGGAAAGCATTGAAGCATAAGTAGGGTTGGGCCTTTCTACGTTTACAACTTGCAAAAGTTGTTTATCATGCTTAAACAAATTGTTTCCTCCAATCTTAGTTTATTTTTTATAATTTGAAAAAAATATTACTTTTATTCTATTAGTTTTATTCCATTAGATAAAAGCAGGCTTATTGGATACGGCCTGCTTTTATTATAGTGGCCTGCTTTGAAGTTGAAACATTAAACCATGGGGACGGTTCTTCTGGTTTGATGGTTTTCCAAACCAGAAGAACCGTCCCCATGGTTTAACCGGAAGGTGACCCACAAGCTATTCTTTAATAACCAGTACTGCACAATGAGCATTATGGAGCACAAAATAAGAAACACTACCAAAAAACATTCTGTCAACAGTGCCACGGTTATTAGAACCCATCGTAATTAAGCCAATACCCTCTTTTTCAGCATATTTCACAATGGCTTCTCCGGGATTATCTTTTATAATCTCTGCCTTTACCTCGATTCCTTCTTTTCTGACCTTTTCTACGGCATCATTTACCACTGCTTCTGTATCCTTGTGGAAGCGCTCATCAATCTCTCTGCCCAGTGAGGTATAAGATAATTGCAAAGTGAAGCGAGACATGTCGAAAGAAGTTAAAATAGTAATCTCTGAATTAAACTTTTTTGCTAGCTCGATGGCAGTATCCAGTGCCTTATGTGCTTTTTCTCCATTATCGAAAGGCACTAAAATTTTGTTAAACATAACGTTACCACCTTTTAGTTTTTTGTTGTTTATATCTTCTGCAATGCAGCACTATTTCCTGCTTAAAAGTCAAAATATTAATATATTTCTCATTCCTGCGACAAATCTGCAGGGCAAGGGGCTAGACACCTGGAGGGGTTCGTGTCAAAAATCTCAGGGGTAGACAGTCAACAACACAAATTAGCTCAGCCGGCGGCTATTCGCAGCCTGCTGAGCCTTTTCATACGGTTCTTGAAACATGCCTCTTTCCCAGTTTTAAGCATGGACAGAAGAGAAATCAATATATACAGGTGTATCCTTAAATCCGACGGTTCTTTCATTCCAATGATGATGCTCTGTGTAATTTGTCAAGTCACCTGTAACATATGCCCGATGGAGTTTAATCCACCAGTAAAGCTGAACTCCAATTGATTCATTAAGCGTATTATCTGCATACCATACGGTTTCCGTTACCGCCTGCAAATTTTTTTTCGCTAGCTCAGGCACCGATTTTACCTTGGCCTTCCGCGCAGTCTGCTCATCAAAAATGTCAAAGAAACTATGTTCTATTTTTGACATCACCCAATCCCAGTCGGCAGTAACGCCGGCGCCGTTGTTATAGATATTAAAATCCGAAACTACAGTAGTGATCGATTCTGAAATAGTATAGGAAGAGTTGTAACTAGGATTCTTTGATATATCTACACCTACAGTGAATTGGCTGCCGGTGGTATATTGGGTTTGGTTGTTAACGTTTTTGGGTTCCGTGGATAAAGTCCTTAGTTTATCGGTATTTGGCTGCATGTGTACTTTTATATTTCCCTGAAAGTGCCCCCTGTCGTACGTGCTGTCGTATTCTATTGCACCGCCGTTGGCCGGACTGAAACCTGCGCCGACACTTCTTATCCTTAAATATTTATATTTTGGATTATAAGAAGCAATCAGTGAGATCTCCATGACTAACGAATTATTTGTTACCTGTTGGTCGGTAATATTCCATTTACCCTCCAGGGCCAAGTAATTTTGCTTAAACTGACTTTCCGGCAAAGCGGCCGGGCCGCTGCCTAATGTTTCAGATGCTAGCCCTTTTGGTATTTCAAAATCTGTAGCTAGGATGTTTTCTACAACTCTGGCCTTCTCAGCAATACATAGATTTTCAAAATTATTCTTGCAATCACAAACTGAACGGTCACAACTGGTTGCAGTTGCTATTTGAGGACTAAAGCATCTGCTGCCATCGGCATTTTGAGTGACATTGCCCTGCTCGTAGCCATCAATTAGATCACTTTTGTATGACCCCAAAACATGAAAAACATTGTACCGGTGATAAGGTTTTACAATGAGACAGGCACTTTCAAATCCGATGCCCAGCATTCTCGATAAGAGTTTGCCATCATGAACATTTAATAAAACCAGTGCTTTACGCAAACCCAATGCTTCATTTATTAGTCTAATAAGGCCAAGATGATTACTGTGTTCAACTAAACGGTTGAAGTCTATTAGTATAGTAGAATAATTTTTCAAATCAATATCGTGTTGGTTGCCGGTAAATAAAGCAGCCGGTGCAGAATTCTGTGCAGCTCAATTGCCAAAGGATCTTGGGGAGTGTATTCCAATAATGAATCTCCCATAAAACTACCTCCCAAACCAAAAATAACTATTTATAATATAGAATATGTTTCATTTTATTTTATGTTATTGTAAAATAAGAAGATTTTTTAAACATTCTAGCCTGTTTGAAAGATATAGCTGCCTCCAGCCGGACAAAACCTGAAACGGGGTCCAAAAATGCTTGCTAACCGGGAGATAACAGCCAATCCGGTACAATGGTTGGCGCCCAGAAACCGAAGGTCTAGTTCTTTAAGATAATTAATGGTGCTTTCCTGCTGCTCAAGGGAAGCAGGACCCAGGTGAGTGCCGCCGATAATTCCGAATACGCGGCTTTCCCCGGTGACCTCCCGGGCATGTTCCACAATATTTACCAGGCCGGCGTGGGCGCAGCCCAATACAATAAATAAACCTTCAGGAGTAACACAGAATAAACTCATGTCGTCATGGAACGGGTCAGGACTTATTCTCCTGCCATTTTCGAGGCAGAACAATGATTCACCAACCCTTTCGAAAGCGGTTTTTCTGGGCACCTCACCGCTGATAAACACACCTGGACTAATCTCAAGCGGTTCTCTTGAAAAGACAAATTTTGCTCCTAGAATTTCCAGCTCTTCTTTACTGTATGGAATTCCGATATATTGAGGTTTGTCCGGCGTATGGCAGTGGTAAGCAAATAGATCGGGATGCGCATAAACCGGCAACTCACCCCGGTATTGCAGAAAAGACTTTATGCCACCTGTATGGTCGTAATGTCCATGGCTTAAAACCAAAGCTTCCACCGCTTTAAGGTCGATTCCCATCACCCGTGAGTTGCCCAACAGATTGCCGCGCTCCCCTGTGTCGAAAAGAATTTTCCTTCCATTGACTTCAATTAAAATCGATAGACCCCATTCACCAATGCCACCCGGCATCGCGACGGTGTTTTCGCTAAGCACCGCAAGCTTTAAAAAAGCATCTTTCATCTTAATGTCCCTTCCTTTATTTAATTTAGTTGCAAATTCTTTGCAAGGCAAACGCTCTAAATTAGGCCGGTTTTCAGTTTGCTAAAGAGTGGTGTTAATTAAACCAGGGGAACCGTCCCCCTGGTTTAATTTTTTAAAGAGTTTTTAAGACCTCTACCATATCAAGCTTTTCCCAGGGCAGCTCAAGGTCGTTTCTGCCGAAATGACCATAGGAGGCAACCTGTTTATATATAGGCCTTCTTAGATCAAATTTCCTTATTATTGAAGCAGGCCTGAAATCAAATACATCCATAACTATACTGCTAATCTTTTCATCGGGGACTGCACCGGTACCAAAAGTGTCTATAGAAACGGAAACCGGCCTGGCTAGGCCTATGACATAGGCAAGCTGAATTTCACATTCTTCGGCAAGTCCTGCCGCAACAATGTTCTTTGCCGCATGCCTGGCGGCATATGCGGCTGAACGGTCCACCTTTGTCGGGTCTTTTCCTGAAAACGCGCCGCCTCCATGCCGGGCATAACCGCCATATGTATCAACTATAATTTTCCTGCCTGTAACCCCTGAGTCTCCCTGGGGACCGCCAATAACAAAACGCCCTGTTTGGTTCACAAGAAATCTGGTATTCTTGTCAATTAACTTTTCATCAATGACAGGTCTGATTACATGTCTTATTATATCATCGTGGATAGTTTTTTGAGCAACATCAGGAGCATGCTGGGTAGCTACGACTACATTATCCACTCTAATTGGCTTATTCCCTGCATACTCTACAGTAACCTGTGATTTTCCGTCCGGACGCAAGTGATTTAACAAACCTGACTTTCTGACTTCCGCCAGTTTCCTGGTAATACGGTGAGCCACGGCAATCGGCACTGGCATATATTCAGGTGTCTGGTTGCAGGCGTAGCCAAACATCATGCCCTGGTCACCGGCACCGATTTCTTCATTGCTTAGTAAATCTTTATCTGCAGTATCAACAGCCCTGTTTACCCCAAGTGCGATATCCGGTGACTGTTTGTCTATTGATGTAATAACAGCGCATGTATTGTAATCAAAACCATAGTCTGCATCAGTGTATCCAATATCTTTTACCGTATTTTTGGCAACAGAGGGTATGTCTACGATGCAATTGCATGTAATTTCACCTGTAACAAGGACTAACCCTGTGGTTACCAAAGTTTCGCAAGCAACTCTTGCTTTAGGGTCATTTTCAAGAATTTTATCCAAAACCGCATCTGAAATTTGATCACAAATCTTGTCCGGATGGCCTTCAGTAACTGATTCTGATGTAAAATATTTCTTATACATAGTAAGGTCTCCTTAAAAAATTTATATTTGGGTTATGTACATATATTATTCAATATCACAGGGAAAAAGGCAGGAATTATTACCTGCCTTTTTCTCTGAGCGAGGGGTTATTCAGGTTATTCAGTGTTTTCCTTGAAGCTTAGAAGACGCTTTTTTACTTGGTCAAGCTGGCTTTCTAAAAACTCCACCTGCCGGCTTAAAAGCTCCTTATCACCTATAGCCGGTTCGTAGGGCCCGGTGTATGCGGGATAGCCTGAGCGTGCCCATCCTGGCAGACCCGTGGCGTTAAACATCCTTCTGCATCCGCGGCGACGGCCAAAACCTCCGGCAAAACCTGCAGGATTTGCGTATCCGGGTGCTGTAAAACCAGCGCAAAAACCCGCGCCGCGCCCCGACATAGGATATGTTCCCTGGGGACCTGTTCCGTCTCCTCTTGACATAATGTTCATCTCCTTTTAACTAAGAGTTATTGTCTTATGCTCATAACCATAATAACTCATTTGTGGTCATATGTCAATAACAATTTTCTACGTAATGTTTGATGTTTTAAAGCTTCTCAAGTAACTGCTCTTTAAGGAAAATTGGCTACCATCAAATAGAGATGCTATCTTTTCGGTTATAAGCCAGTGGCATATGTAAGCATTTATGAGGAGAAAAATAGAGAGTACGGCATAGTGCAAAATTACGAACAGCCCCCGGTAATCATTAACCAAAAACGCCTTAGGAGAGGAAGAATGGAGTGGTGCTACATAAACAGTGGGGTTAATTAAACCGGGAGAACAACCATGACAATTCTTGACACAGGAGAATGGATGAAAGTGTTAATTTATAGACGTGTGCACTTTCACATTAACCGTCCCCCTGGTTTGTCAGTGAGGTTAATCAAACCAGGAGAACCGTCCCCCTGGTTTATCCATGCCGCCAGCAGTTTCTCCGACCAAACTTTCCTTTGCAGTTTTGACCGCAGATAACCATCGTTGAGCTGCAGGCAGGACATGCATACTCTGCGTTTTTTATGGACTCAAGATTTTCGTAGCTTTCCATCCATTCCTTGCCGCATTCCAGACATCTTACCGGGCAGATATTCCGGGTGAATTTGCCGCCTTCAATATGAATAATCTTGCCATTTACCAAGCTGTCCGCGATTTTTTCTCTTGCTGATAAAAGGATGCGCTGAAAGGTCGGGCGGGACACTTCCATCTTTTCCGCACACTCGCCCTGCTCAAGTCCCTCCAGATCTTTCAGTCGGACGGCTTCCAACTCTTCAATCTTTAGGATATTCTCCGGAATCTCCGCAACATCTTTTTTCGATGGAATGAAATAGGGAATAGAAGGGATATTTTCAATCTTTCGCCATTTGGTTGGTCTTACCAATTAGATCAACTCCATTATATCAGACTTAATTTTTCAGACTTCCAGTAGTCTTTCTTTTAAGAAGCATTACAGGTTGTATAATTATAAATATTACCTTATACTTAACATATGCTCAAAACAAATATATCATTATATATTCTACCATTATGCTTGATGTTTTTCCATTCAAGCAAGAAAGAGTAGGGGGTTATAAGCATGATTTTAGAACATATTTATGATTTAGCCTTGCCCAGGCTTGCTGGAAAGAATATTAGAGAGGTTATGATTGGTCTAAATTTGATCGCTGTTGAACTTGATGGCGGCGCAATAGGTGTTACATATGTATTAAAAAAAGAAATTGACCATGCCTGCATGGCCCTGCCCCAAGCCGGAAGCCTTGTGGGGATGCCTGCCGGGGAAATAGCCGGATGGGCTTTGCAAAGTAAAAATGTTATCGCTGTGGCCATTGGATTAGCAGTATTAAACTCTGTTGCTGAATTCGATAAATTGAAACAGGATAACCAGTCTAACGGCGTTGATGCAGCATTGTCCGTAGAGGTTAAACCTACAGATACTATTGGGATTGTCGGCAATATTCGACCACTTATTGCCGATTTAAAAAACAAAGTCCAGCGCCTGTTGATCTTTGAACGTGGTGAGGGCAATCACGGACAGGTTAACCCGGAAAGTGCCGAGCCGGAACTTTTACCGGAGTGTCAAGTGGTTTATATCAGCAGCACATCTCTAATAAACAATACCCTGGAAGACGTTTTGAATTATTGCACCGGGGCTCGGGATGTGGTTATGGTCGGTTCCAGCACACCTTTATACCCCGATGCTTTTCGCGGTTCTCGAGTAACTGTTCTTTCAGGAACAAATTGGCTGCCATCAAATAGAGATGCTATCTTTTCGGGTATAAGCCAGTGTGCCGGAATCCAGCATTTAATTAAGTATGGACAGAAAATGTCGGTAAAAGTACCCGGCGCCTGAGCGGAGATGGAGGGCAGTGTGCCGTGTGGTTCTGCCGGCTGTGTATTTAAGCTGCCGGTAAATCTAGAAATTTGAGTGGGGGGATTTACCCATGAGCCTTGCGGCAGTTCGCAAGAGTAAAAATATTCTCGCTAAAGAAATGGCTGAACGAGTGGGTTTGTCTGTTTTAGAGTTGCGGGCTATAGAGGAAGGTAGGCAAACTCCCAGAGTGTGTGTGGCTCAAATATGGGCTAATGCCCTGGGCTTGACATTTGAAGAATACTCGCGCCATTATTACGCAAAAGCTGACCCTGACCAGTTGTGCGAGGAGTAGAGTAAAGGCAGCGCCTCTTTTCGACGGGTCAGTCAAGGGCGCTGTTATTTTGGCTTCGTCCTTCCCTTATCGCTTGCCAGGCCGCAAACCAGGGGGACGGTTCTTGTGGTTTGCTATCGATAACTTGCGACGACTCGACAAAGGGAGGTTTTTCGGCTGTCGCAGGAAAAGCAGGTACTGCTCTCTTAAAACTTTGTATTTCAGCGTGTGATAGGCCGGAGGGTGAAATTTAAACCTCTGGCTGAGTGGTGTAAATTAAACCAGGGGAAGTGTCCCCCTGGTTTTTTAATCCTGAAGAAAAATATTCTTGACTTTTCCAAATAATAAGCATATACTGTAATTATTCAAACGGCCGGCCGGTTGATTGATTTACTAGGCTGAAAATTATCGAACTATTGTGAGTAGTTAAACTACTTTCAAAGGAGGGGTTCAAAGAATGGCTTTTAAAGACATGCGTGATTTTGTGAGTTTCCTTGAGGAAAGAGAAGAATTAGTCAGGCCTTCCGT